>NZ_CP119810.1:300000-427347 GCF_029338395.1 Halorussus caseinilyticus | reverse complement strand
CGAAGCCACGCCGGTCGAACATCCCGACCTCTCGGGGTCCTCCGCGAGGTGTTCGGCATCTCCGAGACGGGACTGAAGGTGTGTCTCTGTCTGATGGAGGACGGCGAATCGACCGCGGCCGACATCGCCGACCGACTCGGTATCGACCGGAGTACCGTCGGCAGGCAGTTGAACCACCTGACCGACATCGGGGTGCTGGACAAGCGCCAGCGACTCCTGAAGGAGGGCGGGTACGTCCACGTCTACTCGCCGGTCCCGGTCGAGGAGGTCCGGCGTCGGCTTACCGTCGGTCTCCTCGCGTGGACGGACGAGGCGCTCGACATCGTGGAACACGTCAACCGCGAGAAGTTGGACGCGCTGGCGCGCGCCGACGGCGACGCAGGCGACGAACAGGCCAGCATCTACTGGGACGGGTAGCGTTTTGAGTCCCGCGTCCGAACCCCCGTCGATGAACGTCAGGCAGGTCATCCCGCGGGACGCGATTCCGAGCGTGGACGACCCGGAGTTCGGCCCGGACTACTTCGGCGACCCGGACGACGAGGTAATCGTGGTCGAGAGCGACGGCGACGGCGAGGACCGCGAGGTCCGGGCCTATCCGGTCCGAATCCTGCACTACCACGAAATCGTCAACGACGAACTCGGCGGCGACCCAATCGCGGTGACGTGGTGCCCGCTCTGCGGGAGCGCGGTGGTGTACGACCGCGGAGTCGGCGACCGGGTGCTGGAGTTCGGCGTGTCGGGCAAACTCGCCGACGACGACTTGGTGATGTACGACCGCGGGACCGACTCGGAGTGGAAGCAGTCGCTCGGCGAGGCCATCGCGGGCGAGTTGGCGGGCGAGTCGCTCCGGGTCCGGCCCTCGTCGGTGACGACCTACGAGCGCTTCCGCGCGGAGTACGACGGGCGGGTCCTCCGGCGACCCGGCGGCGAGAGCGAGGCCAGCGGACCCGGCGACGACCCCGAACCCATCGAGTACGACGACGCGCCCTACGCCGACTACTTCGAGGGCGACGGGTTCGGACTCGCGGCCCACCGCGGCGAGGGCGGCCGGGAGTGGAGTCGTGAGGACTTGGACCCCAAGACGGTCGTGCTGGGCGTCGAAGCGAGCGAAAGCGACAGCGCGCTCGGGTTCCCGCTCCCGCGGGTCGAGCGCGCGGGCGGGGTCGCACGCGCGACGGTCGGCGACCGAGACCTCGCGGTGTTCGCCGCTCCCGACGGGATTCACGCCTTCGAGAATCCGGGCTACGAGTTCGAGGCGGCGGGCGAAGCGGGCGTCTTCTCGGCCGACGGTGCCCGGTGGGACGGCGCGACCGGCGAGAGCGACGACGGCCGGAAACTGGCGCGCGTGGCGGCGAGACGACTGTTCGCGTTCGCGTGGCGCGACGACCACGGCGACGGCGCGTTCTGGTCGGCGGAGTGACGGGACCGCTGGAAGTCGCCGCCGGAAGAACGTTTCAAAGTCCCGCCCGCTCGCGGGACCGCGAGCGGGCGGGTATCGTCCATCCCGGTGGTGGGTCGAGACGAGCGCACGCTCCTCCGGAGAGACACTTATTCCTTTCTCAAACAACTGAAAACACGTCTAAAACAATGGATTTCATGTCTCTACGCCGTATTCATAGCCGCGATTCCCCGCGCTTGACATCCTCCCCGGCCTAAAGGGCGAGGATTCCCCGAAGGGGATATTCAGGTTGCGCGTTTCCTCGGGGTTCAAGTACGCTTTCGCGTGACCCGTCGAAGGTTGCCACCGAGTTGTGACCAACGGTGTGCTTTTCAGCGCGTGTAGCCCTGTCAATGGGGCCTTCCTTCCCGCATACAGCGAGCGTCAAAGACGGCTGGCTATTCAACCAGCGAGGTAGCACGGTTCGCCTCATCCGAAGTGTTAGGCAGTGAATGGTTCTCCCTCCCTTTGTGCGATGTTCTCCGAAGCGTTCAGGTCGGCGTGTCGTCCACGGTTGCACTCCGAACACGAAAAGTGGTCGCCATCACGGGTTCCCATCGAGCCACACGCCGAACACCGCTGACTCGTGTGGTAGGCGTCAACCTTCTCGACACGGATACCGGCGCGTTCGGCTTTGTACGTGATGAACTGTTGGAGTTGGTGGAAGTGCCACGAGTGGACACCTGACCACGAGCTGTTCTCGCGGATACCTTCGAGGTCTTCCATCCGAGTGACGGGGTTCTCGAACTGTTCGGCGAACGTGATGAGACGACGGGAGAGGTTGTGATTCAGGTCTCTGATTCGACGCCGTTCTTTGTCACCCACACGGTTACGTGCGCGAAGCGCACCCGCTTGTGAAAGCGAATCGCGTAGGGAACGATATTTGCGTCGAACGTACTTCGCCTCACCACCCGACACGAGCATCGACTCGTCTTCACCGTAGGCCGTCACCGCGAGGATGTGCCGTTCACCAATATCGACACCGATGGGCGTCTCACCCGACGTATCGGTGTCGTACTCGACGTTGAACGTACAATACCAGTCGTCTCCGCGACGGTACACTTGCAGGCGCGTCTTTGCGTCACCCTCGACCAGTCGGTCTACGGGGTCGGCAATCTCGTCGTACACCTCGATGGGTGTGTACCACCATTGGGAGACGCATGGGAAGCCGACGACGACCGTTCCGTTCTCGGTCATGTCGAGTTCCCAGTTCTGGTTGTTGACGGCGAACGGTTGACTCTCTCGGTATCGAACCGCTCCGTCCTTGTTGTGGTCGGATTTCGCCCCTCGAATGGCTTGGTTCTGGATAGCCGAGTAGAGTCCGTTGTCGATGCTGGCGGTGGTCACGGATTTGCCGAAGTCTCCGTTTTCCCATCCGTTGATACAGAACTGTTTGGTGTCACGGTAGAGTCGAGAGGCGTGTTGCCACTCTTTGCGCCGTGAGAGGGATGGGTTGTGGAACTTCGCGGTGACAGTCACCGCGACCATTATATAGGTAATTTAATCTACTTTCCCAAGCATCTATTGGAATATCCGGCCATGCTGCTGTCGTGGTTTGTTTCACCAACTGTCGGATTCATCCCCGACCTGAAGAGCGAGGCTTTCTCCTCGCACTTTCGTAATCCGACCTTACCGCCGCTTCAACCCGTGTTTCCGACTGAACGCACGGCCCGTTTTTTCCCGGCGACCGTCGCACGGCCACCATGACCACCACCGCCGACATCGCCGACTTCGCGCTGAGTCTCGAATTCGAGGACATGACCGACGACACCGTAGACGAACTCAAAAAACGGGTCGCCGACTCGCTGGGCATCGCCGTCGCCGCGATGGAGGAAGAACCCGTCGGCGTCGTCCGCGACACCGTGACCGAGTTCGGCGGCGAGGGGTGTACGCTCTGGGGTGTGGGGTCGGACGCGGGCGGCGAGGCAGTCGCCTCGCCGCCCGACGCGACGATGTACAACACGGCGCTCGTGCGCTATCTCGACTACATGGACTCGTTTCTCGCGCCCGGCGAGACGCCCCACCCGAGCGACAACGTCGCCGGAATACTCGCCTGCGGGGAGTACGCCGACGCTTCCGGGGAGGACCTCCTGACCGCCGTCGGCGTGGCCTACGAGGTGCAGGGCGCGCTCGCGTGGAACGCGCCGGTCCGTGACCGCGGGTGGGACCACGTTACCCACACCGTGATTTCCGCTGCTTGCGGTGCCGGGACGATTCTGGGCTTGGACCGCGAACCCCTCCGGTCGGCAATCGGTATCGCGGGCACCGGGCACAACGCCCTCCGCGTCACTCGAACCGAGGGCATCTCGGAGTGGAAGGGCATCGCGTCGGCCAACGCCGCCCGGAACGCGGTCTACTCTGCGTTCCTCGCCAAGCACGGGATGGACGGCCCGAAGAACCTCTTCGAGGGCCAGAAGGGGTGGAAACAGACGATTTCGGGCGACTTCGAGGCCGAGTTCACGCCCGCGGAGCGCGTCCACGACGTGATGACCAAAAAGTACGTCGCCGAGACGTACGCCCAGTCCGCCGTCGAGGGCGTCATCGAACTCGCCGAACGCGAGGACATCGACCCCGACGAGGTGGAGAAGATTCGCCTCGACACCTTCGCCGGGGCGAAACTCATCATCGGCGGCGGCGAGGGGAGTCGCTACGAAGTCGAGACCAAAGCGCAGGCAGACCACTCCCTGCCGTACATGCTCGCGGCGGCGCTGGTGGACCGCGAGATGGGCAACGACCAGTACGACCCCGAGCGCATCCGCCGGGACGACGTGCAGGAACTCCTCCGGAAGGTGGAAGTCTCGGCGGACTCGGACCTCACCGCCCGGTTCGAGAACGGCGAGATGCCCGCCGTCGTCGCCGTCGAGACGGCCGACGGGACCACCTACCTCGTGGAGAAAGACCACTTCGAGGGCCACCCCAACGACCCGATGTCGTGGGACGAGATAGAGAGAAAATTCCACGAAACCGCCGGAATGCGCTACGACGAAGCCAAGCGCGACGAGATAATCGAGACCGTGCTTCAGTTGGAGGACCGCGACGTTACCGATTTGGTCGCGCTACTCGGTTAGGACTCCGAAATCAGCGTCCGGATGCTGTCGGCGAACGACTCGGACTGCTCCATGTTTCGCATCCGAATCTCCAGCGAGCGCCCGCCGCCGCTGGCGACGAGGACGTTTCCGAGTCCGACCAGCGCCTCGATTGCCGACTTGCGCTCTTGGACGCCCCGGACCTTTTCGCGGGGAATCTCCCGACGGACCAGCGAGAGGAACCGATACTCCTTGATGATGCGCCGGGAGGTCACGTAGTAGGTCGTCAGCGAGTTGGTCCAGTAGGTGTACAACCCCGACGAGAAGGCGTAGAGACCCACGACGAACGTCGCCGTCGGGTAGACGTACGGGACTCTGGTGAAGAACAGCAGATAGACGGTCGCTACCAGCAGGGGAAGCCCCACCGCGATTTTCACCCGGGCCACGCGCTGGGTCGGGTGGCGCTTCTCCAGCAGTTCCTCGTCGTCGCCCAACCGTGGTTCGCTCGGCGAGACTGCGTGGACGTACGCGCCGATGCCGAC
Source organism: Halorussus caseinilyticus (assembly GCF_029338395.1). Classification (NCBI taxonomy): domain Archaea; kingdom Methanobacteriati; phylum Methanobacteriota; class Halobacteria; order Halobacteriales; family Haladaptataceae; genus Halorussus; species Halorussus caseinilyticus. Next base: position 422,341 of record NZ_CP119810.1, on the reverse strand, counting down.
GACGAACAGGCCGAAGAAGGCGAACGGCAGGCCGACGACCCCGGGGTAGGCGGACTGGCCGACGTAGAGCCATCCCCCGGCGAGGACGAACGGGAGACCGAGGACCGTACTCCAGACCGCAGGTGCGCCTCGGGCCACGGTCAGTACCCCCGCACGAGTTGGTGGGCGATTCCCGCCGCCGAGAGGACGAACCCGCCGACCGTCAGCACGAACGGGTCGTTCAGCATCTCCAAGTCGCTGGTTCCGGTCCCGTTCGAGAAGAATCCCCGCTCGGACTTCGCGGACGACTCGTTGCCTTCTCGGGTCCCGCGCCGGGTCGTGGCGTTCACCGGGACTTCCCGCGTCGTCTGGGCGGTCCCGGGCGGCGTCGTCCTGCGACTCGTGGTCTCGCGGGTCGTCCGCTCGCGGGTCGTGGTCGCTGTCGTCCCCGAGTCGGTGGTCGTCTCCGTCGTTCCCCTCTCGCCGCGTTCGACCTGCCACTTCGCGCCGTCGGCACCTATCGTCACCGTGAGTTCGGTGGGTCGGTCCACGGTCACGGTGTGCTTGTAGGTGCCGTCGTCGTACTCGTCGCCCGCGGGCGGTTTCACCTCGGCGGTGACGTGTTCGGCGAATTCGAGTCCCGTGTGGGTCGCGCCGTCGATGACGGTGTATCCTTCGGTGTTCAGCGCGAGGAGACGCCCGCTCGCGCCCCATCCGCTGTGTCGGTAGTCGGTTCGCGCGCCCATCAGCGGTTCGCCGCTCGGTTTGAGGACGCGCAGGTCCACGGGGTACGCCCGCGGGAGCGTCACCACCCCGATGTCTACCGGGTCGGTCCCGACGTACTGTTTGCCGAGGTTGAAGATGTGCGGCGACCCGTTCCGGGTGTCGCCCGATTCGATGTTCGAGGCGTCGTTGTAGTACCCGAGTTTGTACTCACCGCTCGCGGGAACCTCCACCTCGAAGTTCCCGTCGGCGTCGATGCGGGTCCTTGAACGCGTCCCGGCCCGACGCGTCGATTTCGTCGCGCCGAAGGTCGGCCCCGCTCTCGGCGGTCACGGTCCCGGACAGCGTCACCGTCTCGGCGGCGACTGACCGGGAACCACCGACGAGCGCCCCCGACACGACCGTTCCGGCGGCGCTCGCCCTGAGAAAACCTCTGCGGGTCGGCGAGTTCTGCATATCCGTTTCTCACACATGCCGATGATAAATTTTGCTACACAGTCACAGAGAGTTCACTTTGGCGACCGGACCCGTCATCCGAACGCTCACCCGAACAAATTCGGCACAACCCCTTCGCGCTGGCGCGGCCTCGTTTCGAACATGAGAGCGACCAGCGGCGACGGCGACCCGGACCGCGACCACGACGTGAACCTCGATAGCGACGTAAGTCCCATCACCGACCGCGTTCACGACAACTCGTGGTCGGCCAACCTCGAAAAGCCCCATCACGCCGACAGTCGGGACCTCGTGGTCGCGCAGGCCCGGACTGCGGTCGAACACACCGCGGCCGGGAACCACGTCAACCTCGTGACTCACGGCGACCACGGCCACCCGGAGACGTACCTCTTCGACGCGCTCGACGACGCCTTCGGCGATGACGTGCGGCGGGAGTACGTCGAGCAGTGTGGCTGTGGCGGCCACGTCACGCGGGTTCACGTAGAGTAGCGACCCGGACCGACTACTGTCTGACGTACAGCGTCCCGATACCCGCCGCGAGGAGCAGGACGCCCCACCACAGCGAGTCTCCGGGGAGGAACGCGAGCAGGAGCGTGACGATACCCGACGAGACGAGCGACCAACCCATCGTGGTTCGGTAGGTCACGGGGGACCTACGGCGCGGGGACGGTTATGTCTCGTGGGCGGTGAGCGAGCGACCTCGTTGCGCGCTCGCGTGCCGCACACTATATTTAAGTCCGTATTCGTATTTAAGTCCGTATTCGGATGTCCGTACGTCCACGTCGGGATTTCTCACGGAGTCGCCCGGTCGATACGCTTAGGACGCCGCGGCGAGAGACCCGCCCGTGAACGTCCGAAATCTCGCCGTCGCGCTCGCGGCCGGGGTCGTCTCGTTTCTCGTCGTCGCGGTATCGGTGACGGAACTGCTCGCCACGCGAATCTGGCCCTCGGCGATAGTCGGTCTCCCGGCGGGCGCGCTGGCGGGTCTCGTCGGGTTCGGGGTGGCGTACTACGTTCTGTCTCGCGAGCGGTAGGTCCGCGGGCCTGCCCAACAGTAAAGTGGCGGTTCGTCGTACCCCTGTCGGGGTTTCCGATGGACCGAGCATTCGACTTTCTGCACGTCAACGAGCGTGAATCGAAACCGCGGGAGAAGGGTATCACCGAGATTCGGGGGCCGTACTACGACCCGATGGGACCGCGCGAGTTGCGCGACATCCTCGACACGATGGGCGAGTACGTGGACATTTACAAGTTTTCGGGCGGGTCGTTCGCACTGATGCCCGAGGAGGCCGTCGAGGAACTAATCGCGGTGTGCCACGAGTACGACGTACAGGTCTCGACCGGCGGGTTCGTGGAGAACGTCCTCGTCAGGGACCACGACAAAGTAGAGCAGTACGTCGAGGAGGCCGGGAATCTGGGATTCGACATCGTGGAAATTTCCTCGGGGTTCGTCGCCATCGACACCGACGACCTCGTGGCGCTGACCGAGATGGTCCAACAGAAGGGACTGAAGGCCAAGCCCGAAATCAACGTCCAGTTCGGCGCTGGCGGCGCGTCGTCGGTCGAGGAGTTGGAGAGCGAGGCCGCAATCGACCCGGCGAGCGCGATTCGTGAGGCACAGCGCCACCTCGACGCCGGGGCGTACAAAATCATGGTCGAGTCGGAGGGCATCACCGAACGCGTCCGGGAGTGGCGGACGGACGTGGCCTTCGAAATCGCCAACGAAGTCGGCGTCGAGAACTGCGTGTTCGAGGCGGCCGACCCCGAGGTGTTCGAGTGGTACATCAAGAACTTCGGGCCGGAGGTCAACCTCTTCGTGGACAACTCCCAAATCGTGGAACTGGAGTGCATGCGCTCGGGTCTCTGGGGCAAGAAGAGTTCGTGGGGCCGAATCACCTCGTTCGACCCGGAGTAACCGACGCTCCGTCTCTCTCTGGCCGAAAATGTCTGGGTTTACATTATCATGTAGTGACACTAGACACCGTGTAGCAAAGCGTTTAGGTTCCCCCGGTGCGTTTTCGAGGATATGCACCGTGTCGGAACAGAGAGATGTGAAGGTGGGTTCCGTCACAGATGAATCTGAGCTATCAGCACGCGAACCCATCGAAAGGAGGCGGTTCGTACCTCCTTCGGTTCCGAGACGTGACCCGCGACCGGACGGCCTGCGTCCTCGTAGACTCGGGCGTCGGCGTCGATTTAGACGCGCTGTTAGGCGACGACGAGTACCTCGCGGCCGTCCTGCTGACCCACGCGCACCTCGACCACTACGCCACGCTCGCGGACTCGCTTCGGGACGGCGCGCCGGTCTACGCCGCCGAACCCACTGCGAAGGTCCTTGAAGACGTGTTGACCGAGGGCGAGAAGAACTACGAAATCGGCACGACGGAATCAGTCACCGACGCCATCCGACCGCTCGACGGGTGGCAGACGCTCGTCCCGGACGTGGAGGCCGCGCCGGTTCCGGCGGGTCACGCGCCGGGCGCGGCCGGATTCGTCGTCCGGTTCCACGACGGGTCGCGGGCCAACCACCTTCTGTTCACCGGTGACTTCACCACCCGTCGAGTTGCAGGCTATCCGGGATTCCGGACCGACCTGCCGGTGGACGTGGACGCCCTGTTCGTCAACGTCTCCACGACCGACGACTTCGAGGAGACGCTCACCGAGTCGCTTTTCACCATCATCGAGCGCGCTCGGGCCGGGTCGTCGGTCCTCGTGACCGCCAGCGCACTGACCGCGGTCCACTACGCCTACCTGCTCGGACACCTCGGCGAGCGTCTGAACCAATCGACTCCGATTACGCTGGCGGGACAAGCCGCCAAACTCTACGCCGACTTCGACTACGACGTGCCCAACGTCGAGACGGTTCCGGTGTTCGACTCGGCGAACGACCTGCTCGAACGCGGTGCCGTCACCTTCGCCGGGCCGGAAGTTCCCTCGGAAGGGAGCGCACACCGCCTGTTCGGAGCCATCAGGGACGACTCGTCGGCCACGCTGGTCCAACTGACCGGTGGCGCGACCGAACCGGTCGAGACGGCCGCCTGCACCGTCTACGACTTCGAGGTGGTCAACCACACGTCGCTGTCGGTCATCGACGACCTCGTGTCCGAACTCGACCCCATCCACGTCGTCGCGGGCCACGGTCCCCGGCGCGCGCTTCGGGACTTCCGGGGCCGGTACGACGAGCGATTCGTCTGGGCCAGCGACGACGACCGCGAGCAGACCCTCTACGCCGACGGCCGGTGGTCGCCGCCGCCGTGGTTGAGCGAGACCGCGGTCCAGTCCATCCGCGCCCAAGACTGGCAGTCCAACGGCGCGCGGTTCGGCGAACTCCTCGAAGACGGCGAGGACGCGCTTCCCGCGGTGGCCCGATTCGCCGACGCCGACCTCGAAGCGGAAGGCGTCGCCGTCGAGCGATTCGACGCCCAATTCGGCGCGCGCGCCGAATCGGGCGGTGCGGACGCGGCGGTTCCGGGAGAGAGAGCGGCAGTTTCGACGGACGACGTGGCAGTTTCGCCCGACCGTGACGCACCCGCCTCCGGGTCCGCGAGCGCCGACGCGTCCTCACCGGACGCGTCCGAAACGGCCCCGTCAGCCTCTGAAACGCCCGCCTCGGACGAGTCCGAGGCGGGCGGGGCGGCCGTGCCGGAGGCCGCGGTCAACGAGACCGAGACGTTCCGGACCGAGGTTCTCGACCGACTCGCCGACCTCGAATCGTCGGTCACGGGGACGCGCTTGCGCGCCCGAGTCGTGGACGGCGGCGACGACGTGACCATGCTCCGATTGCTCGGCGACGCGGACTTAGAACACGGCGAGGAGATTGCGGTGGTCCTCGCTGACGACGAGTGAGCGCTCGGGGGAACTCCCCCGGGGTGCCAGTTGGCCGACTGACACTCGCGGCCGGACGAATCAAGGGACCGCTCGTGGTGGAACGAACACGGATGTCTCAGGCCGAGAAACTCAGAGTCGGCGTCATCGGCGGCGGCTACATCGGAACCACGGTCGGACGGCAGTTCAACACGGAACCGCGCTCGACGGTGACGGCGCTGGCGGACGTGAGCGCCGACACCCGGCAAGCGGCGGGCGAGACGCTCTACGTCGGCGACGGCTCCCAGTACGAGGACTACCGCGAGATGCTCGACGCGGAGTCGTTAGACGCCGTGCTGGTCGGGACGCCCCACACCCTCCACCACGAGATGGTGACGGCGGCGCTCGACCGAAATCTCCACGCCTTCTGCGACAAACCGCTCACGACCGACTTGGACGAGGCCCGTGACCTCGCAGAACGCGCCGAGGCCAGCGAGCAGGTCCTCATGGTGGGCTACCAGCGCCACCTGAACCCGGCGTTCAAGACCGCCCGCCAGCGGTGGCAGGGCGAGGGCGAGACGCTTTCGCCGGACTACCTCAGCGCCGAAATCACGCAGGACTGGATTTCGCGGTTCGAGGACACGTGGCGGACCGACCCGGACCTCTCGGGCGGCGGCAACCTCTACGACACCGGGAGCCATCTCATCGACGCGGTGCTGTGGACCACGGGTCTCGTCCCGGAGGAGGTCAGCGCCGAGATGGTCTTCGCCGACGACGAGGGTCGGGTGGACCAGCGCGCCATCCTCACCGTCGAGTTCGCCGACGGCGCGCACGGCACCATCGCGGTCCACAGCGACGCCCCGTGCGTGCGCGAACACGTCCACGTCTGGGACGAGGAAGGCGCGGTCTACCTCGAAGGCCGCCAGTGGGAGGAACGCGAACTGGAGCGCATCGACGCCGACTCCACGACGGTCATCCCCTTCATCGACCGGAGCAAACAGCGCAACAAGGCCGAAGCCTTCGTGGACTGCATCGAGTCCGGGGAGGAGCCACCTGCTACTGCTCGGGACGCGCTGGCGGTGACGGCTTTGACGGAAGCGGCTTACGAGGCGGCAAGGAGTGGGGAGCGGGTGAGCGTGGAGTTGGACTAATCAGAAACGTTTATTCTTAAAGTACTGGAATATTGCCAGTTATGTCCAGAATACACCGTGAAGCCTTAAAATCACTCATCGCTGGGACTAACGGCGGTTTTGCGGTGACTATGTTAGATGGTGGTGGGTATTTACACACACTTGTTATGGCGATAGCCATCTTCACGATAACGACCATTGGATTTTGGGCTTCTGAGCATTTTTATGGGAAACCACAGGATGTAAAGGAACGCGAGTTTAAAAATGGACCCCCTGATAAGAGACCGAGGATAAGAAAAACTAAAAATAAAAACTGAAACCGCCTCTTTTACTCCTGAAGTTCCCCAACAACCTCCCGCACCGCCCGCTTCGCCTCCACCTTCCCGTCGTAGCTGTCACGCTCGGCCGACACGTCCACCACGTCGTCGCGCACGTCGCCGTCCATCTCCGCGGGCACCGGCACGTCCAACAGCGAACACGCGGTGGGCGCGAAGTCGGTCAGGTCCACCGTCACGCCGGTCTCGTTCTCGACGGGACCGCCCCACGCGTAGAAGATACCGTGCATCTCGTTCATCGAGGTGTGCGACCCGGTTTTCGGCGGGTCGGCGAAGACGCGCTTGGTCTTCATCGTCTGGGGGTACTGAATCTGGTAGCCCGGCGCGGGCATGCAAACGAGGTCCGGGCGGGTGTCTTCGTACTCGTCGCCGTACACGTCCTCGCCGTAGAGAACCGAGTCGATGACCGACTCGCCGCGCTCGGGATGTTCGATGGCGAGCAGTTCCTCGCGCAGGCGCTCGCGCACCGCGTCGTACTTCCGTTCGGGAATCGCGCCCTCGCGGTGGTCGTCGGTGTTGAGGTAGATTTGGCCGCCGCTGGCGACCGTGAACGCCGCGGTCTCGCTCCAGTCGATGTCCTTCCGGGAGATGGTGAGCAGTTCCGCGAGGTCCGGACCCGACCCGCCGCCGCTGGTCCGGGCCACGCCCATCTTGAGTTTCGAGAAGAGATTGAGTTCGCTCATCACCGTCTCCACGGCGTCGTATACGTGGTTGTAGCCGAACTGCTTGAGTCGGGTCCACGGCCGGGACTGGAGTTCGAGGTAGCCAGCGTCGTAGAGCCACGAGTTGAGGTTGATGGTCTGGTAGACCGGACCGTGGCCGTGGTCCGAGAGGACCAGCATCGAGTCGTCGTCGCTCATCCGGTCCATCACCCACCCGAGGAAGTCGTCGTAGAGTTCGAGCAGTTGGAGGGGTTTGTCCTCGTATCGGGCCGCGACCTGCGGGTCGTGCTTGGGGTGGGTCTCGTCCAAGACGTGGCCGAGGACGTGCAGAACGTTGTCCGGGCCTGAGAAGACCAGCGAGTAGAAGTCGCAGGGGTACTCCTCGACGAGCAGTTTGGCGACTTCGATGCGATTCTTTTCGATTTCGAAGAAGTTGTCGAGCAGGCCCTTCAGGTTCCCCTCGTCGGTACCGTCGTCGTAGCCCTCGTAGGGGTCCACGTCGTACTCGCCGACGCGTTCCTCTATGTCCTGCTGGAGTTCGTCGGGGAAGGCGTAGGACCCCGAGGAGGGCGTCGTGATGTTGTCCGAGACGTGGAAGCCCGACGTTCTGGAGGGCGGGTAGCCCGGCATGACGTTCATCACGCCCGAGCGGTGGCCCTCTGCGTCGAGGTACTCCCACACCGGCACGGACTGCTCGCGGAGGGTGTCGGCGTTCACGAAGTCGGTGCCGTACTCGCCCTCGTCTTTGAGCATGAAGTTGTAGACGCCGTGGTTGCCGGGGTTGCGCCCGGTGGCGAACGAACTCCACGCAATCATCGACAGCGGGGGCACCGTAGAGCGGGTCGTGCCGTCGGTTCCCTCCGCGCGCATCCGCTCGAAGTTGGGGAGTCGTCCCGCGTCGATGCCCCTATCGACCAGTTCGGGCGGCACGCCGTCCAACCCGAAGACGTAGACCGAGCCGTCGCTCATGGTCACTTTTCGAGGTACCCCAGTTGTTCGAGGCGGTCCTCTACCACGTCGTCGTCGGCGCTGTCGCCCCCGGCGTCGGTCCCGCTCCCGCGTTCGATTTCGGCGGCGGTGGATTCGAGGACGTAGGCCGCGAGGTCCTCGGGTTCGTCGAAGCCGTCGAGTCGGTCGGCGAGCGATGCGTAGCGGTCGCTGAGGTCGGTGGGTAGCTGTATCGTAGACATGTTATCGCTCCTCGGAGACTGGTCGGCGGCGCTTGAGCAGGCGAGCGAGGAAGAGCATGACCGCAAGCCCGTGTTTGACGGGGTTGTAGGTCTGGCCTTCGAGGTCGTCGTACCGGGCGTCGATTGCTCGCTCGGTGATGGTCAACCCCTCGCTGGTCGCCGAGTCTATCATCTCGGACTCGACGCCCATCCCGTCGGTCGTCAGCGAGAGGCGTTCGAGCGACTCGGGCGAGAACGCCCGGAAGCCGCTTTGGGTGTCCGTGAGGTCGGAACCGGTCACGCGCGAGGTGCAGTAGTCGAGGACGACCTGCCCGAGTCGGCGGTAGGCGGGCGTCTCGTCGCCCGCGTCGTCGGCGAGGTAGCGACTGCCGATGACCATATCTGCCTCGCCCTCGACCACCGGCGCGGCCAGCGTGGGGATGTCGGCGGGGTCGTGCTGACCGTCGGCGTCGAGCAGGACGAGCGCGTCGCAGTCCGTGCGCCGGGCGTGGGCGAAGAGGGTGCGGACCGCCGCCCCTTTCCCCCGGTTTCGCTCGTGGCGCAAGACGGTCACGTCGGCCTGCTCCGCGATTGCCGACGTGCGGTCGGTGCTTCCGTCGTCTACGACAACCACGGCGTCGGCCCATCGCTGGACGCCGAGGACGGTACTCCCGACGGCGTTCTCCTCGTTGTACGCGGGGATGCCGACCACGACGTGGGCGTTGCCGAGTAGTCGCTCGGCCGACTCGTCGGTTCGCTCGCCCTCCGCAACCTGTAAACTCATGGTTCCTTCGAGGTATCCATCCGTTTCTTCGCACTTTGTTCTCCAGCGCTTATACCGGGATAGCGCGAGTTTGGACTGGTATAGGTCGGCCGTACGACAGTTGCGACGATTACGGCTTGGTACTCGTTGACTAGCGCTCCGGCAAGCGATGGTTTCCCGGCGGTAGGTTGGCTGGCTTACGCACAATCAGGGTCGGATTAGCCCACCGGCGACGGGAAACGAACGTGCAACGAAGCCACGTGGACCGCCTGACGCCCGACGGCGGGGTCTCAAACGAGGGAGACGAGTCGCCGCGGCGGAGAACCGCCGCGGCGACAAGTCGGTGAGTCGGACGCGGCGACTTCGGACCGGACCGGTCGAACTCGGACCGGACGCGGCGCGGCGATAACCCTACCGAAGCGAGGCGACGAGCGTCCCGTCGGGACGCTCGTCGCCGGGCGGTTATCGAACAGAAGTAGAATTTCTTCAGAAATATAAATAATTCCTAGAAGTGTGGGGATATTGCTTAGCAAACGCCAGAAGTGTTCGGACCGCCGTCAGACGACCGACTCGTAGATGCATTCGATGCGCTCGGCCATCCGTCCGAGACTGATGTCCCGAACCGCGTCCCGGCCGTCCGAAGGCCGTGGGTCGTCCAGCACGTCCACGAGTCCCGCGACGAGTTCGTCGTCGTCGTCCGAGACGCAGGCGGGCGACACCCCGTCGAGTCGGTCGGCCACGTCGCCCACGTCGGTCGAAACCACCGGGAGGTTACAGCTCAGGGCCTCCTTGACCGAGTTGGGCGACCCTTCGCGCTCGGAGGTCAACAGGAGCGCGTCTGCGGCGTTCATGTACGTCGCCACCTCCGCGTGGGGGACGCCGTAGACCACCTGCAACTCCACGTCGGCCTCGACTTCTTCGCTCGCGCGCTCGACCACGCGTCTCGCGCGCGGGTGGTTTTTCACCTCTTGGGACGGCGGGTAGGGAAACAGGACGTGGCGAGCGTCCGGGTCCCACCCGACCTCTGGGCGGGCCTCGGATTTCGGCCGCGGCGCGAACCGGTCCATGTCGATGCCGTGGGGGATGACGTGGCAGGGTTCGCCGAGTTCGCGCGCCATCTCTTCGGACATCACGATAACCGCATCACAGTAGCGCGCACACTGCTTCGAGAGCCACCCGTACTCGCCCATCAGGTCGGTCCCCCACAGCGAGAGGACCACCGGCAGTCGGACCTGCGCCAGCGCCGCCGGAGCGGTCAAGCCGTAGTTGGCGTGAACCACGTCGTAGCCCTCAAGCGACTCGCTGACGACCTGCGGGACGAACCGGAGGTAGTCCCCGGCCGACCGCTCGGTCACGTCTTCGCGGGCCACGTGGTCGCCCGGCGGTTTCATCGTCGCGCAGTCCACCCCCCGGCGCTCCAGCACCTTCTGCTGTTGCTCGAAGAAGCGGGCGTCCTCGTTCGAGACCAGATTCAGGACGTTCACCGTCGCCCTCCCTCGGTCCGCCCCGCGTCTCCTCGGCCCCCGTCGCTCCGGACCGTCTCGGGGTCGAACGCGCGCGCCCTCGTCCGGTCGCGTCCGCGCGGCGAGACGCCGCTCACTCGGTCGATACCGGCCAGAGACACCTCGCCCGTCGCCGAGACGCTCTCGGCCACCGCCACGACGACTTCGGTGAGATTCACCTTGTCTGCGAGGTAGTCGTCGCGCAGATTTCGCCATCGCTGGTCGGCCCCGTCGTCGGCGAGGATGTCCGTCGCGGCGTCCAGAACCGCGTCGAACGATTCGAGGTTGTAGATGAGTCCCTCGCGTTCGAGTTCCACGAAGTTACCCATGTCGTCGTCGCCGACGAAGGAGTTCGACCGAATCGCGGGCGTACCCAACAGCGCCGCCTCCGTCACCATCGTCTGAGTGTCGGCGACCAGCAGTGACGCCTCCGCAAGCGCGTCGTGGAGGAGCGCCGGATGCAGGTCGAACTCGCGGGCGGGCACCCGGTCTAAGTCCATGTCGCCGCCCTCGTCGGAGACGAACACCGTCGCGTCCCGCGCGAGTGCTTCGACCAGTTCCCGGCGCTTCTCGGGGGTAAACCCGGCTTTCCCCACGTCGTGGTGCGACCCGAAGGCGTTGAGGCGGACGATGGCGTAGTCCTCCTCGGCACCGACGCCCAACTCCTCGCGCACGTCCGTCTGGAACTCCCACTCGTCGGGATGGAGGTAGGCGAGTTCCTTGAACCCGCGGAACTCGTAGTGTTTCTCGCCGAGGTCCTTCTCGAAGGTGTGGGGAGTCAACACCGCGTCGACCAGCGGAACCGAAATCGCGTGGTCCAAGTCGGTGTTGCCCGAGTCGTCCACGAGAACGACCGGAACCCGAGCGACGGTGCCCGCGAGTGCGGCGTAGGCCCCGCGTCCGAAAACGCAGTCGGGGTCGTACTGTCGGGTCCGCCAGACGATTCTGGCGGCGTGCTTCGGCAGTTCGCGGGCGAGCGAGAACTTCGCCGTCTCGCACCGACCGTACAGTTCGTAGGGCAGGTCGTAGTACTCTAACAGCGCCTCGGTGCAACCGTAGTCTCGCGCGAGGACGAGCGCCCGGTGCCCTCGGTTTCGTAACGCCGCGACTGCGCGCCTGTACTGGTGGACTTGCGCCGGTGTGTTGGTGAAGAACAGATACTTCATGGTAATCTCGTCCGGCGGAGTCTGCGCGCGACTCCGGCGGTCAGTACGGCGACGTTCCGCTCGAACGGCCATTGTTATACGGGGCCTGAAACCGCTTCGTCGCGCGGCGACCCAGAAGATGTTAGATAGGTCAACACTGCCCCAGAGACTTCGATACGCGCTCACACACTCTAAGCCCCGCTTCGGGGCCAAAACTGAATTTAACGGCCACCAAGCTTATAATTACAGAGAAAGTATCTACTTTCGTAACTCATGCACGACCTGACTGGTTTCCAGCGGGACTTGCTGTACGTCATCGCGGGAAAGGACGAGCCGCACGGCCTCGCAATCAAGGAAGAACTCGAATCGTACTACGAGAAGGAGATTCACCACGGCCGACTCTACCCGAATCTCGACACGCTCGTGGACAAAGGTCTGGTCGACAAGGGACAGCGTGACCGCCGGACCAACTACTACGCGCTCACCGACCGCGGTAGCCGCGAAATCGAGGCCCGCCGCCAGTGGGAAATCGACCACCTCGGAGAGCGGTCCTCGATTACCGCGTAGTCCCGCGTCCCCTTTTTATCGCCCTTCACGCAGGTCGAACGTCCGAGTCGTCGATAGGTTCTCTCTGGCGACGCTGGCCGCGAACGTTACGACTGCTAGTTAGTTCTCCCGAACGAGTCGGTCCCGTTCACCCGAGGCGACCCCGAAGGAACGAAGCACCCGAGCGCAACCGCGAGGGTCGTTCGATTCGGACCATCTCCTCGTCGGTGAGTCGGAAGTCGAACACGTCCAGATTCTCCCGGAGGTGGCGCTCGCTGGTGGACTTCGGGATGGCGACGACGCCCTCCTGCTGGACGGCCCACCGGAGCGCGATTTGGGCGGGCGACTTGTCGTAGACCACCGCGAGTTCCCGGAGTACGTCGTCGTGGAGGATGCCGCCGTGGGCCAGCGGACTGTAGGCGGTCAACAGCACGTCGTGAGCTTGACAGTACGCCCGGAGGTCGCGCTGTGGCTTGTAGGGATGAAACTGGACCTGATTCGTGAAGACGGGCGCGTCGGAGGCGGCCCGCGCGGTCCGGAGTTGGTCCACGCCGAAGTTGCTCACGCCGACGTGTCGGGTGAACCCCTCCCGGCGACAGTCGTTCAGACCCGTCATCACCTCGGCCGTCGAAGCCAGCGGGTTCGGCCAGTGAACCAGTAGGAGGTCCACGTACTCGACGCCGAGTTGCGCGAGACTCGACGCGGTCGAGCGCCGGATGGACTCGCGGTCGGTGTGGCCGGGCCAGACTTTCGTGGTCAGGAACACGTCTTCGCGGTCCACCGACGACTCGGCTATCGCGCGCCCGACCTGTCGCTCGTTGTCGTAGGCTTGGGCGGTATCGACGTGGCGGTAGCCCACGTCCAGTGCGGTCCGGACCGCCCGTCGGCAGGTCTCGCCTTGCATCCGCCACGTCCCGAGACCGATTTTCGGTACTCGCTCTCCGCCGACCGTCTCGTACTCCATGCGTTCGCTTCGTCCTTCGGCGAGAAAGTCGTGTGGGCGATTTCAGAGCGCGGGCGGGTTCTCGAACCCGCGCCCTTCGGTCGTCGGCAACAACGCACTTCCCCGCGGCCACCCTCCACACGAACATGGCAACCATCGTCGGAATCGAGGCGGACGGCGGGGCCGTACTCGCGGGCGACCGACGCCTCACGCAGGGCGGCACCGTCTCGAGCGAGCGCAAGCGCCACGTCTTCGACTTCGGCGCGGTCGGCGCGGCCGCGGTCGGCGACTCCGGCGCAATCGACGAGTTTCGGCGCCGACTCGACGCCGAAATCCGGTCCCACGAGACCGAGGCCGACGAACCGATGGGCATCGACCGCCTCGCCGCCGTCGCCAGCGACATCGCCGCCGACGAGGGCGTCGAGGCCATCGTCGCCGGTCGGGACGATGACGGGCCGTGCGTCCGGGGCGTCGGCGGCGACGGCGGGGTCCTCACCGACGAAGCAGTCGCGTTCGGGTCCGGCGCGCAGTTGGCGCTCGGTGTCTTGGAAGGCCGCGAGGAGGGTCTCGACGTGGACGCCGCCGCGGAACTCGCTCGGGAAGCCATCGCCGCCGCCGCGGACCGGGACACCGACACCGGCGCGGACGTGGACGCTTACCGACTGGAGGCGTCGGCGTGAGCGCGAGTCGAGTGTGACCCGACAAGTAGGAGTAGAGTTCTTTCGACCGTATTTTAGTTTCCTTTAGACACTTCAGTTGGCTTTCGTATTTGAGACGGTTGCTCCGAATCGCTCGGTTCGGCCACCCGGCACTGCGGGCCCCATCCGCGCGGGGTCGGCGGCGCTCGCTTCCGACGGCCGACGAGCGAACGGAGTGAGCGAGTCGGTCGGGGGGCGTCTCGAACACGATGCGCGTCGCCACCGCCGACCAACCCCCTTTTAAGTCACTCCGGTACTTATCCCCGAACGACCATGACGGAAGTCGAAATCGAGTACTGCGTCCCCTGCGGGATGCTCGACCGGGCACAGGACGTACAGCACGCGCTTCTCAGCGAGTACGGAGAGCGACTGGATTCGGTGGCGCTGGTGACTGGGGATAACGGCGTCTTCGAGGTTCGTGCCGACGGCGAACGGGTCTTCGACAAGGAGGAAGACGAGTTCGACGTGGACGCCATCGTCGAGTCGGTCGGCGAGACGGTTTCGGCGCTGGCGTGAGTCGGCCGCCCGAATTTTCGTCGCAAGTGGTAGTTTAATTAGGGTGGGTCGTGACGGGTCAGGCGTGGCTTTCGAGGCGACCCCCGAAGGAAGGTGCGGGTTCGTACTTCGACCCGAAGATGTCGGATTGGACGTTACTCTCGGCGTCGAGAACTGGTACGTGACCAGAGGAGTGAACTGTTGCTGGCGAGAGACGTGGAACCAGACGGGACGGTGTATCTGGCACGCCGACGTGGAACTCCCGGCGGCCGACCCGTCCCTGAACCGCAAGTCGAGGGAACTGGGTCGGGCGGTTCCTGCCGACCGAGGCGAATACTTGGACGGGTCGAATCTCGCTTTCGTGTCCGTCACGCAAGGGACTTCGTTCGCCGACTGTTCGCTCCTCGGCGGAAATCTGAAGAGGGGGTCGTTCCCCCGGAGTAACTTCTCGGGGGCGAACCTTCGCTGGGCCGACCTCACGAGAGGGGACTTCGCTGGGGCCGACTTCCGGGATGCAGACCTCCGAGACGCCACCCTCGACCGCGCGGCCTTCGAGTTGGCCGACCTCCGGGAGGCCAACCTCCGTTCCGGTGACCTAGAGGACGCGAATTTCAGGGACGCCGACCTTCGGGGTGCGAACCTCCGGGGTATCGACGCCCCGGACGCGAGGTTGAAGGAGGCCAACCTCGCGGACGCGAACCTCGAAGACGCGAAGCTAGCGGACGCCGACCTCAGGGACGCGGACCTCGAAGACGCGAACCTCCGGAAGGCAAAACTGGGTGGCGCGAACCTCGAAGACGCCTCGCTCGTCCGTACCGACCTCAGAGAGACCACCCTCGAAGACGCCCGACTCTACCAGACCTACTTCTCGGACGTGCGAATCGACAGCGACACCGAGTTCGGCGACTCCTGCGTGTACGAGGACCTCGACGAACTGGACGACTGGGACGCCACGCCGACCGAGGCGGCAGTCTGGACCTACCGCCGCCTCCAAGACCTCCACGAGAAGTACGCCCTCACCGAGCGCGCACGCCACTACCACGTCAAAAAGAAGGAGTCTCAGAAGCGCCACAACCGAGAAGAGGGCAACTACCTCCAGTATGCCATCCACGCCGTCAACGGTGTCGCGTCGGAACACGGCGAGAGTCCGTGGCGCGTGGTCGGCGTCTCGACGGTCGTCATCGCCATCTGGTCGGTCCTCTACCTCCTCCTCGGTAAAATCCGCGTCCCGACGGACACCTCCGGCACCGACGCTATCGGTCTCGGACTGTTTCCCTCGCTCTCGCTCCCGTCCCCCGTCGCCGAAATCGCTACCAGTGTCTACTTCTCCGTCGTCACGTTCACTACGCTCGGCTACGGCGACCTGCAACCGGCCACCGGATTCGCCCAAGCCCTCGCCACCGTCGAATCGTTCCTCGGCGCGCTACTGATGGCCTACCTCGTGTTCGTCCTCGGTCGTCGGACGAACTGGTGACTGCTGACCGCTGACACCGCGGTAGACGCCCACTATCCACGTTACGCCGGTCCTGCCCGAGCTAGCTATCGCCGGAGAAATCAAACCGTACTGAGGATTTATCAGGGTCCTCGTGGTCTTCCCGTCGGGGGTTACGGAATGTCTCATAACCAACACGGGGAGCGTCTCGAAGCGATGGGTGCCGCCGCCGAAGTCAGGCACCGATTGAACGCCGCGACGGAGGGTACGGAGGTGTCGGTATGAAGCTGCGATGATTGGGTTCGGTCAGGCGGGCGGCAAAATCGTGGACAAGTTCCTCGAGTACGACCGGCGCACCGGCAGTCAGGCCGTCAGGTCGGCAGTCGCGGTCAACACCGCGAAGGCCGACCTCGTGGGTCTCGACTACGTGCCCGAACAGAACCAAGTCCTCGTCGGCCAGTCCAGAGTCAAGGGCCACGGGGTCGGCGCGGACAACGAACTCGGCGCGGAAATCGCCGAGGAGGACATCGACGAGGTGCAGGGCGCGGTGGACAACGTGCCCATCCACGACATCGACGCCTTCCTCGTCGTCGCGGGGATGGGCGGTGGAACCGGGTCCGGTGGCGCGCCGGTCCTCGCAAAGTACCTCAAGCGCGTCTACACCGAACCGGTATACGGTCTCGGCATCCTGCCGGGCAGAGACGAGGGCGGCATCTACACGCTGAACGCCGCGCGGTCGTTCCAGACGTTCGTCCGCGAGGTTGACAACTTGCTCGTGTTCGACAACGACGCGTGGCGCGAGTCGGGCGAGAGCGTCGGGTCCGGGTACGACCGCATCAACGAGGAAATCGTCCGGCGGTTCGGCGTTCTCTTCGGCGCGGGCGAAGTCTCCCACGGCGACGAGGTTGGCGAGAGCGTCGTGGACTCCAGCGAAATCATCAACACGCTCGACACCGGCGGGGTCTCTACCGTGGGCTACGCCGCCGAGAAGGTAGACAACCCCTCGGGCGGCCTGCTCTCGCGGTTCACGAGCGACGGCACCGACGAGATGGACTCGACCCACGCGACCAACCGTATCACGAGTCTGGTCCGGAAGGCGGCGCTCGGCCGACTCACCCTGCCCTGCGAAATCGACAGCGCCGAGCGTTCCCTGCTCGTCGCCAGCGGTCCGCCCGAGTACCTCAATCGGAAGGGCGTAGAGAAGGGTCGCAAGTGGTTGGAGAACCAGACCGCCTCGATGGAGGTCCGAGGGGGCGACTACCCCGTGGCCGACGCCGACCGCGTGTCGGGCGTCGTCCTGCTCTCGGGCGTTTCGGAGGTGCCCCGCGTCGAGGAGTTGCAGGACGTGGCGGTCGAGACCCAAGACAACATCGACCGGATGGAGGCCGAGAGCGAGCAGAAGACGACCGACCTCATCGAGGACAACGACGGCGAGTTGGACCCGCTGTTCTGAGTCACTCTCCGGGTCCTTTCCCGCCCATCACCTCGAAGACGATAACGCCGTCGTTCTCGTAGACGGTGCGGTACTTCGGCGAGAGGTGCATCGACATCGCCAGTTGACTCGTCCGCTGGTACTGCATCCCGCGGACCGTGAACTTCCCTTTCGGCAGGTAGACGTAGTTGGGGTTGACGCCCGCCTTCGAGAGGGTCTGGGACATGCAGTGGGCGGAGTTACACGACGAGATGTCCCGGAAGAGGTTCAACTGGCGGTTGTACGGTTGATGGCCCTTCCACTCGACGCCCCACGGCCCGACGAGCATCGTCCGGTGGGTCTGCTGTGGGAACCACTCGGCGGCGTCTCCCTGCACGACGAACGTGGCGCTCGGCTTGGTGTTCTTCTCGGCCCACTCCATCGCCTGCACGTCGTCGTGGGTGATGAACTGCGGGAGCGACGGACTCCCTGCGTGGGCGTCAACGTCGCTGGTCGCGTACATCGCGCCGCTCGCGAGTCCGACGGTCGCTATCACCACGAGCGAGGCGGTGACGATCTCTCGGCGTCCGACGCCGAACGGCGATTCGCGTTTCAGCCACGCTCCCACCGCCTCCAGCAGGAAGACGGCGATGATGAACGCCCCGACCAGCATCGAGAACCGGGCCTTCCCGATGGCGACGGTGACGGCGACGAACCACACCGGGAGGAAGAACCGACGTTCCTTCAGGAGGTAGGCGGTCCCGAGGACCGGGACGAGCGACCAGACGGTCCCGACGAAGAGGCTCCGTAGCTTGACGTGGAGGAGCGCCGACACCGAGGGGATGCCCCCGCCGATACCGCCGTGGGTGCCCGCGGCGGCGGTGAACACGTCCACGCCGTGCATCGCCATCACCTGCGTCCACCACGGCGCGGCCAGCAGGATGCCGCCGAACCCGACGACTGCACCGCGGGTGAGTCCCCAGAGCGTCCGGTCGAATTCGAGGAACAGCAGGAAGTACGACAGCGCGAAGAAGACGGTGTAGACGGGGTGGGTGAGGACCGTCAGCGTGAACAGCGCCAGCGACGGGACGACCCACCGCTGGTCGCGGTCCCGGTAGAGGCGGAGTCCGGCGTAGATGCCCGACAGCGCGAACAGAAACGCGGGCGCTCGGACGATGCCGCCCGCCGAGACGTGCCACTGGATGATGGGCGGACTCACCGCGACGACGAGGCTGGTCAGTGCGGCTTGGGGCCGCGAGTCCAGCAGGTCCCGCGCCAGCAGGTAGAGGGGCACGAGGTAGAGGATAGTCACGACGCCCGGCAGGAACCGGGAGACAGCGATGGGGTCGAGTCCCGTCAGGTCCCGAATCACCGCCACGGCGTAGAACATCAGCGGCGGGTACGAGAACGGCACGCCACCTTCCGTGTAGTGGGGAATCGTCTTCGGGAGGGCGTAACCCGCCTCGGAGATGCGCTCGGCGATGAGGAGGTAGAGACCCGCCCCGAACGAGGGGTAGGGGTGCGAGCGCAGGTAGAAGTAGAAGATGAGGACTGACGCGAGGAGTGCGGGCGCGAGCCAGAGGAACTCCCGTTTGTAACCCTGCTCGTGTACCGTCGAGTTCTGTGCGAGGTTCTGTTCCGTCATAGAGGTTCCCTGCGCTCGAAACGAGCGCGCTCGGTCTCGTCGTCCCTTCGCGTCGGGGGTCCTTTGTTATCCAGTGGCTATTCGCGGCGTCACCTCCGTTCCGTTCGGACTCGGCGTCGTTACTTCGCGGAAGCTCTCGTTTAAGACCGAATTTCGGCGAAAACGGTTCAGAACGACTGATACGTCTTTCGGCCGCGCCTCGCGCGCGAGGCGCGGCCAGCGCGTCCGCTCGCGGACGACGACGCCCGGTCGGGCAATACATTTGATTCTTTAAAACGCCCATATATTTGTTTCAGCATTCTAAACACATCTTCAGGCACGACAACGGTTCACGTCCACTGGAGCGGTCCGGCCGCCACGCGCTTCGCCGACGCTCGCGCGTGGCGTCGGGTCGTCCTCGCTCGGCGCGAACGACGCGGCGCGTCGTTCGCGCTTCACTCGTACCGGAGCGCGTCGATGGGGTCGGTGTGGGCGGCGTCCCACGCCGGGTAGAGTCCCGCGAGGACGCCCACCACCACGCCGACGAGGACCGACGCCACGAACCAAATCGGTTGGAACGCCAGCGGCAGGCCGATGGCCTGCGCTCCGGCGTACCCGCCAGCGACTCCGACGACCGCCCCGAGCGCCGACCCGAGGACGCCGAGCATCACCGCCTCCACGAGGAACAACTGAAGCACGTCGCGGTTCTGCGCGCCGACGGCCTTCATGATGCCGATTTCGCGGGTCCGCTCGGTCACGCTCACCAGCATGATGTTGGCGATGCCGATGGACCCGACGATGAGCGAGATGACCGCGATGCCCGTGATGTAGGCGGTGAACGTGCTGGTCAACTGCTTGACCTGCCCGATGATTTGGTCTTGGGTCGTCACCTCGAACTGGTAGGACTGGGACTTGAGTTGACGGGCGTCAGAACGCTCGCCGAGGTAGTTGTACACTCGGCCCTGCACCGCATCCACCTGTCCCGGCGTCTCGGCCTTCACGAGGACGCGGCCGTAGACCGACTGGCGGGCGCGGAGGTTCGGACTCACCACCGTCCGCTGGTAGTACGGTTCGGTCGGCGCGTAGACCCGCGGTTGCGCGCCGCCCTGACTGAACCCGAGAACGTCGCCGCCGCCTTTCGGTTCCACGATACCGACCACCGTCGCGTTCAGCGTCTCGCCGTTGGCCGCGCGCGTGAACGTGACGTTCTCGCCGACGGTGACGTTCTCGCCGAACATCTGCGCCGCGGGTTGGTTCAAGACCACCTCGCGTTCGCCCACCTGATACGGCCGCCCGGCGACGAACGAGATGTTTCGGACTCGGAAGTAGCCGGGCGAGGACACCGTAATCCACTGTCTGCCCACCGACGAGTTGTTGTAGGTCATCGACGAGGCGGCGATGCCACTCTCGGGAGCGGCGAGTTGGACGCCTTCGAGTCGTCGTATCTGCTCTACGTCGTACTGCGTGAAGACGACCGACCCGCCGCCGCCCCCGAGCGACGGCACCCTGCTGTCGCCCGGCGACTGGGACGTGACGTACATCGTGGCGGCGTTGCCGCCCGCCACGGTGCTGATGATGTCCTGCTGAAGGCTCGCCCCCAGCGTGACGAACGTGATGACCGCCGCGACTCCGATGATGACCCCGAGCGTCGTCAGCGTCGAGCGGAGTTTGTGTTCGCGGATGTTGCGCCAACTGATTCGTGCCCCTTCGATGACGTTCATCGTGTTCCCCGGTCCCCGTGTGGGTTCTCACGCGACGGGTACGACGGCGAGCGACAAAAACCCCCGAACGTAAACGTTCCATTAAACGCCGGTAGCCCGCCCGAGCGCGGACATCCCGGCAGTACGCCGCCGAGTTCCGCCGACTCTCAGTTCGCCAGCGTCGTGAACCGGTTGACCCCCTCGTCGGTCCCGGCGACGATTACGTCGTCGCCGTGCTGGAACCGGAACTGGGGACCGACCTCGGTGACGACTTCGCCGTCGCGCTCGACTGCGACGACGGTGCATCCGGTCCGCGCCCGAACGTCGGCCTCCGCGAGGCTCTGGCCGACGAACTCGGTGGCGGTGGTCCGGACGATTTCGACCTGCTTGCCCATCGAGATGACCTCCTCGCGTTCGAGAATCGTGGACGCGAGCATCCGCCCCGAGACGGTAGCCAGCGCCAGCACGTAGTCGGCCCCCGCCCGGTAGAGTTTCTGGACGTTCTCGGTCTCCTCGGCCCGCGCCAGCACTTCGATGTCCGGGTTGAGGTCGCGCGCGACCAGCGTCCCGAACCCGGTGAGGGTGTCGTCGGCGATGGTGAACACCACCGTCCGGGCCTGTTGGATGCCCGCCTTCTCCAGCGTCTCGGGGTCCGTCGCGTCACCCGACACGTCCACGCCGGGTTTCTCCGCCACGTCTACCACCGTGTAGGAGATGTTCGCCGCGGCGAGGGCGTCGGTGACGGTCGAACCCACTTCGCCGTGCCCGGCGACGAGGACCGTCCCCCGGCGGGGCCGGTGGGTCTGGGAACTCGTGAGTTCCTTGAGTCGTTCGAGTTGCGACTGTCGGCCCGCCACCAGCAGGACCGTCCCGCTGTCGAGTTCCAAGTCGGGCGAGGGCGGCGTCTCGAACTCGCCGCGAATCCACGCGCCGATGACGTTCGCGCCCGACCGTTCGCGGATGCCGCTCTCGGCGAGGGTGTTGCCCGCGATTTCGCTCCCGCGCTGGACCGGCAACTCGGCGATTTCGAAGTCCGACCCGATTTCGACCGCCTCGCCGAGTTCCGCCGAGACTGCCGTCGTCACCTTGTCGGCCAGACTCTCGCCGACGAGTCGCCGCGGCGAGAGAACTTCGTCCACGCCAGCGAGTTCGTGGTAGGTCTCTTGGTCGGGTTCCTCCACGACGCTGACGATGCGCACGTCCTCGGCGACTTCCCGCGCCGTCAGTACGATGCTCACGTCCACCTCGTCGCTGGCGTCGGCGACCAGCGCTTTCGCGGCGTCGAGATTCGCGCCCGCCAGCGTCTCGACCGACTCGGGGTCGCCGTGGATGACATGGTGGCCCGACTCGTAGAGGTCCATCGCTCGCTCGCGGTCGGGTTCCACGATGACGTACTTCACGTCCCACGACTCCAACTCGGAGATGAGCGTCTCGGCCCGCGGCGAGTGGGTGCAGATGACCACGTGGTCTTCGAGGTCCTCGACCGCCGTCGGGAGCGTGGTCGAGAGGGCGTCTTCGAACAGCGGAACGACGAACACCGGCAGGGCCATGAAGATGAGGACGACCCCGGTGAGGTCCATAATCATCACTAGCACGTTCATCTCGGGGGTCTCCCACGGCGCGTCGGAGCCGTATCCGGTCGTCGTGAACGTCTCTATCACGACCTGTAGGGAGTGGTAAAACGGCTGATTGTGGCCCTCGTAGACGGTCATCCCGTAGTCGTAGACCAGCGCGTAGCCGAAGAAGACGACCACGAGCGTCGAGAGGTAGTAGAGCGTCCTGCGCTTCCACTTGTCCATCGGGCGTGATTTCCGCGTGGGGGATAATGGATTTGGGGTATTCGGGGCCGTCGTTCGCGCCGCCGACTCCCCTGCCGCCTGACGCACCTTTTTACTCCCGCCGGGCGACGTAGGGGCATGGAGTACACCACGCTCGGCGACACGGGCACGGAGGTCAGTCGAATCTGTCTCGGATGTATGAGTTTCGGGTCGAGCGACTGGCGGCCGTGGGTGTTGGACCCCGAGGAGGGCGAGGAGATACTCGAGCGCGCAATCGACCTCGGTATCAACTTCTTCGACACCGCGAACATGTATTCGAACGGCGAGAGCGAGCGCGTACTCGGCGATGCGCTGGAGGGTCGGCGCGACGAGAGCGTCGTCGCCACCAAGTGCTACTTCCAGATGGACGACGACGACCCCAACTCCGGGGGTCTCTCGCGGAAGGCAATCGAGCAGGAACTCGAAAACTCGCTGGACCGCCTCGGGATGGACACCATCGACCTCTACCAGATTCACCGGTGGGACGACGACACCCCCATCGAGCAGACCCTGCGCGCACTCGACGACGCGGTGCGCCGCGGGAAGGTCCGCCACGTCGGGGCCTCCTCGATGTGGGCCTACCAGTTCGCCGACGCCCTCCACGCCAGCGACAGTCTCGGACTGGAGCGGTTCCAGACGATGCAGAACCACTACAACCTCGTCTACCGGGAGGAAGAGCGCGAGATGCTTCCCCTCTGCGAGCAGGAGGGCGTCGGCGTGATGCCGTGGAGTCCCCTCGCGCGGGGATACCTGACCCGGCCCCACGAGGACATCGACGCGACGACCCGCGGCGAGACGGAAGAACACATGTACGACCACCCCTACCGCGAGGGCGGCGGGAAGGAGATAAACGAGCGCGTGCAGGAACTCGCCGCCCAGAAGGGTGTGACGATGGCCCAAATCTCACTGGCGTGGCTCCTGCACAAAGACTGGGTGGACGCGCCCATCGTCGGCACCACCAGCGTCGAACACTTAGAAGACGCGGTGGAGGCGCTGGAAATCGACCTCTCGGCCAGCGACATCGCGTACCTCGAAGAACCCTACGAACCCGTGGAAGTCTCGGGCCACGACTGACGGCGAGTCCGACCATGAACCTGACAGCACACGACGTGCGGGCCGACGACGGCACCCGACTCCGGGTGTGGGAGGACGCGCCCGAGAGCGGGGAGGACGCGGGCGCGGCGGGCGATTCACCCGCCTCCGACGACGCGGGCGCGGCGGACTCGTCCGCCGCGCCCGCCGAGGCGGTCCTGTTCGTCCACGGGGCCATCACCCACTCGCGGGCGCTGTTCGCCCCGCCGGTCGAGGGACGCGAGTCGCCGTCCGGCGACTCGCGTCTCGACGCCTCCTACTCGTGGCTCCGCGCGACCGCAGACGCGGGCAGAACCGCCTACGCGCTCGACGTGCGGGGCTACGGCGACAGCGAGTTCCCGCCAGCGATGGCCGACCCGCCCGAGGCGAACGACCCGCCGGTCCGGGCCGGAGACGCCGCGGACGACGTTGCCGCCGCGTTCGACTTCGCAACCGCGCGCCACGGGCGAGTCCACCTCGTCGGCGTCTCGTGGGGCACCATGACGACCGGCCGATTCCTCGCCGACCGCGACTCGGGAGCGAACGCGACCGACGTGGCCTCCTACGTCCAGTGCGCGCCGGTGTACGACCCGCCCTACGACTTCTCGGAACTCGTCTCGGCGTTCGGTCTCGACGCGGACCTCGGCGCGTACTACGTCGAGGACCGCGAGACGGTCGCCGAACGGAAGGACGCCGACGAGAATCTCGCGCTCTTCGAGGGCGTCTGGCGCGCGATGGTCGAGTCCGGGCAGGGAGCGGCCGCCGACCGCGAGGACGCCTACGTCGCCCAGACCGGCGCGCTGGCCGACGTGCGCGACTGCTGTGCCGGGAGTCCGCCCTACGACCCCGCCGCCATCGACGCGCCGACGCTCGTCGTCCGGGGGACCGACGACGACACCGCCCGCCGGTCGGACGCCCTGACCCTCTACGACGAACTGGGCGCGGCCGACGACCGAAAGGAGTACGCCGAACTCGCCGGGGCCGACCACTACGCGATGCACGGCGACCGGCGGCGGGCGCTCTACGACCTCGTGACCGCGTTTCACGACAGAAATTAGAAGCGGTTCACAACCGCAGTCGGACCGGACTCCGGACCGACACGCGGTCGGTCCAGTAGAGTTCGGCCAGCGCCCAAGCCGCCAGCGAGACGCCCGAGAGAGCGGTCAGGAGTACGTCGAACAGGCCCATCCACGCCGGAATGACCCACTTGAGTCCGTGGTAGAGTTTCGAGGGAACCAGCGACCGGACCGCGCCGTAGACCTGCGCGCCGAGTCCGCGGTTGGCGTCTCCGGAGTCGTCGGTCGTAATGCCCGGCGTCCGCGACTCGTAGTCGAGGGCCGTCGCGCTCGCGCCGCCCGCGCTCTCGTCGCCCGTGCCGAGGCGTTCGGCCTCGTAGGGTTTCGCCATCGACACCTGCCAGACGATTTCGCCCTGCCGGTTCACCTCGAAGACGCGGTTGCTGTGGGTGTCGGTAATCAGGGTCCGGCCGTTGGGCAGACGGTCGGCGTCCCGGGGCCACTCCATCTTGGCGTCCCGCCACGTCCACGTCCGAGTCCACGACTCGTTCTCGCGCTGGTACTCCACGATGCGGTTGTTCTCGGAGTCCGCAATCACGGCCGCCGGGCCGCCGCGTTCCTCGGGGATGTAGTCGGGGTTGTGCTGTTCGTAGAGCGTGTCGTGGTCGTCGTCCGCGCCGAGCGTCCGGTTTTCGAGCAGTCCGCGCTCGCGGTGGATGAACCACACTTGGTCGTGGTTCCGGGGTCGGCCATCACGACGTTCTGGTCTTCGAGGTACTCCACGTCGTTGAGGTGGGTCCAGTCTCGGATGGGACCGCCGGTCGAGTAGGGGAACTCGCTCCGGGCGCGCCACTCCCACGTAATCACGTTCGACGAGGTGTTGACGACGAACACCCGGTTGTGGAAGATGTCGGCGACCAGATAGTGGCTGTCGTCGATGCGGTCCACGTCGTGGACGCTGTCGTGGGAGTGGCGCGTGACCACCTCGTAGGTGTAGACTCGCTCGGACTCGCCGGTACTCAGGTTGAGGCGTTCGACCACGTTCCGGACGCAGTTCAGACTCGAACCCGGCCCGAGTTTACACTTCGAGTTCGGGCGGACGGAACTTCCGACGTACGTCACGGTGTAGGCCTCGCCGGGAACGGGGTCAACGTCGAAGATTCGCTGGTAGGCTCTGGTCTCGTACACCACGTCGCCGTCGCCTGCGAACGCGGTGAGACTGCCGTTCTTCTCGTCGTTGTAGTGGGCGGTGACGATTGTGAGGTTCTCGGCGGCCCGGAGTTCGTCCGGTTCGTGGACGACCGGATTCTCGGCGGCGGACTCGTCGCCATCCACCGCGGCCAAGACGCTCCCGGTGTGCGTCAGAAAGACGCCGCCGGTGGGCACGACGACGAGAAACGCGAACGCGACTCGTAAATACGTCTGATACGACCCCATGGAAACAACCCCTAAAGGGACCGATTTATAGGTTGCGATTACAGGTTTATTTTCTTATACTTTTTGAGCGACGAAGGAGTCCGACGCCCGGCAGAACCCTAATGGAAGCGAAGAGCGAACCGAACGACATGACCACGACTTCGGACCGACTCCCGGAGCGAACAACTGCCGACGCGCTCTCTCGTCTCGCCGCGTCGGTCCGGACCGAGGACGACCGCCCCGAAATTCCGGTCGAAGCGCCGTACTCTGGAAGTACCATACAAACGATTCCCGCGAGTACGTCCGCGGACGTACTCGCGGCGTTCGAGCGCGCGCGGGAGGCCCAACCTGCGTGGGCCGACCGTGAGGCGTCCGAGCGCGCGGCCGTCGTCCGGCGGTTTCACGACCTCGCGTTGGACCGGCGGGCCGAACTGCTCGACGTGACCCAACTCGAAAGCGGGAAAGCGCGCATCGACGCCTTCGAGGAGGTGCTGGACGTGGCGACCACCGCGCGCCACTACGCCCACCGCGCCGCCGACTACCTCGCGCCCTCGCGCCGGAAGGGGGCGCTTCCGTTGCTCACGAAGACCACCGTCAACCGGCGACCCGTCGGCGTCGTCGGCGTCGTCTCACCGTGGAACTACCCGATGACGCTCTCGGTGTCGGACGCGATTCCGGCCCTGCTCGCGGGCAACGCCGTGGTGTGCAAGCCAGCGAGCGAGACGCCGTTTACGGCGCTGGCGCTCCGGGACCTCCTCCGGGAGGCCGGGACGCCCGACGACGTGTTTCAGGTCGTGACGGGCCACGGGAGCGAGGCGGGCGGCGCAGTCGTCGAGGAGGCCGATTACGTCTGTTTCACCGGAAGCACCGAGACCGGCCGGGAGGTGGCCCGGCGCGCGGGCGCGAATCTGACCGACTGCTCGCTCGAACTCGGCGGCAAGAACCCGATGGTGGTTCTCGCGGACGCCGACATCGAAACGGCGGTGGAGGGCGCGATTCAGGGGTGTTTCACCAACGCGGGCCAACTCTGCATCTCGTTCGAGCGCCTCTACGTCGCCAGCGAGGTCTACGACGCGTTCTTAGACAGGTTCGTCCGGCGGACCCGCGCGCTTGACCTCCGACCGGCCTACGACTACGGGCCGGACGTGGGGTCGCTGGTCGGTCCGGACCAACTCGAAACCGTCGAGCGACACGTCGAGGACGCCGTGGCGAAGGGCGCAGACGTGTTGACCGGCGGCCGAGCGCGGCCCGACATCGGGCCGTACTTCTACGAACCGACGGTTCTGTCGGGCGTGACCGACGAGATGGCGGCCGGGTGCGAAGAGACCTTCGGCCCGGTGGTGTCGGTCGAACCCTTCGACGCCGAGTCGGAGGCGATTCGGATGGCGAACGACTCCGACTACGGTCTGAACGCGAGCGTCTGGACCGAGGACGGCGAGCGCGGCCGGGACATCGCCCGGCGTATCGACTGCGGGACGGTCAACGTCAACGACGCCTACGCCGCGGCGTGGGCCTCCATCGACGCGCCGATGGGCGGGATGAAGGACTCGGGACTCGGGCGACGGCACGGCGACGAAGGGTTCCTGAAGTACACCGAGGCACAGACCGTCGCCGAACAGCGCGGCGCGCCGATTGGCGCGCCGCGCGGGGTGCCCGACTCGTGGTACGCGACGGGGATGGCGCTCGCGCTCCGAGCGATGGACCGGATTCCGGGGGTGCGGTGATGGCGGAATCGGTGTTCCTGACCGGGTTCCCCGGCTTTCTGGGGTCCGAACTGGTCGCGCGCTTGCTCGACCGGTACCCCGAGGACGTGCCGGTTCGGTGTCTGGTTCAGTCGAAGTACCGGGACCTCGCCGAGCGACGCGCCGCCGAAATCGAGGGACGAAAGCGCGACGGGGAGCGAAACCGGGAGCGCGACCCGCGCGACGGCGCGGACGAGTCCGCGCCGTCGCGCGTCGAACTGTACGAGGGCGACGTTACGGAGTCGGACCTCGGCTTGGGCGACGACTACGCGGACTTGCAGGCCGACGCGGTGGAGGTGTACCACCTCGCGGCGGTGTACGACCTCGGAGTCGCCCGCGAGGTGGGGATGGCGGTCAACGTCGAGGGGACCCGCAACGTGCTGGACTTCGCGGCGGGGTGTCCGGCCCTCCGGCGGTTCCAGTACGTCAGCACCTGCTACGTCAGCGGGCGGCACGACGGCGTGTTTACCCACCGTGACCTCGACGTGGGACAGACCTTCAACAACCACTACGAGGAGACCAAGTTTCTCGCGGAGGTCGAGGTCCAGCGCCGGATGGACGACGGTCTCCCGGCGACGATTTACCGGCCAGCAATCACCGTCGGCGACAGCGAGACGGGCGAGACTCAGAAGTACGACGGGCCGTACTACCTGCTGGAACTGCTCGGGCGGCAGTCGGCGCTCCTGCCGGGCGCGAACGTCGCCGCGGTGCCAACGTTCGGGGACCCCCGCGACTACGAAGTCAACGTCGTGCCCCGCGACTTCGTAGTCGAGGCGATAGCCAACCTGAGCGCCCGCGACGACTCCGCGGGCGAGGTGTATCAGCTCTGTGACCCGAACCCGCCCACCGTCGCGGGGATGGTCCGGACGTTCGCGGCGGCGACGGGCACCCGGATTCTCCGGGTGCCCGTGCCGGGCGGCGCGAGTCTCGCCCGGCGCTCGCTCGACGCGATTCCGGGACTAGCCGACGCGCTCGGGGTCGAACCGGCGGTTCTGGACTACTTCGTCCACCCGACGAGTTACACCTGCGCGAACGCGATTCGGGACCTGCACGGGAGCGGGGTCGCGTGCCCGGCGTTCGAGGAGTACGCCGACGCGCTGGTTCGGTTCTTCCGCGAGAACCCCGACGTGTCCGCGGACGCGATGACGTAGACGCGGCGTCAGAGAACGATTTACCTTCGGTGGAGACGTGTTCTTCTTTCTCTACAGTATCTATATCCATTTTATAGAATTGTATATCAGTCTCTAATCGGTCGCGGCCGTCGCCGACTCGTCGGCGACGGCCGCGTGATTGTGGCGACCGCGACGACTGCGCGGTGGCCGTGCGACCGACGAACCGTTCTGTCGAGTCGAGTCCTCCTCTTCGGAAATCCCTCGCGTTTCGGTCGCTCGCCGAGAATTTTTCAATAAGCATTTATAGGATTCATACGAAGAATGTGGCCATGCGACGCCGCGAATTTATCGCTGGTACCGGCCTCGTGGCCGCCTCCGCGCTCGCAGGCTGTTCCAGCGGCAGTAGCTCCCCACCGCCGCGAAAGTCGAACGTCTTCCGGAACATCGAGACCGAGAACGGAAAACTCCAAATCGACCTCGAAGAGAACACGTGGGTCGTGTCCCGGTACGACTCCGACGGCCAGAGCGCGCTCGCCGACCCCAACGAAGTCGGCGGCTTCAGCCCCGTCGGGAGCGCCCGCGCGAAGGGCAAAGGCGGGAGCGGCGGCCGCGGTGCCACCGGCCGCGCGGACGGTGGCTACAGTAGCGCCCCCAAGACCGGCCACGGACGCGCGTGGTGGCACGGCGGCGCGTACGCCGACGACTGGTACGACGACCACGACGACGACGTGTCGAGGTACAGCGTCACCGCCGCGACGCTCGGGGTGGCTTACCTCGGGAGTGACTTCGAGATGGAGGACGACGCGCCCGGCGCGGGACCGGTGCCGTGGGACTGCCGCGTGAGCGACCCCGACGGGACCGAGACCTGCGAGATTCGACGGGACGGCTGGTACCGCGTCGGCGCGGAACTCGTCGGCGGGCCGAACAACCACGACTTCGAGTGGGAGTGCGTGGACCTGAAAGTGGACGAGGGTCTCGGGACCGACGCCGGGTACGAAGTCGAGAAGCAGTGGAAAGTTTCCCCACGGATTTAACTCCGTCCAGTTCGCGGGTGTTTCCGACGCGAAGACTCCGCCGCCTTCCCCGACTCCCTGACCTATGCCGAACGTCTCCACGCGGACCAAGACGCTGACCCTGCTGGCAATCACGTACGTCGTGTCGTTCTGTAGCTTCGCCTACGAGTTCGTCTACTCGGAGTTGCTGACCGTGATGTACGGCGGCACCGTCACCCAGTACGTCATCACGGTCGGTCTGTACTTCTTCAGTCTCGGCGTCGGGTCGGCGATGTCCGACGACTTGCAGGCCGACGCGCCCTCGAACTTCTTCCGGACCGAGGTGTATCTGGCCGCAGTCGCGCCCGCGGGGTTCATGCTCGTCGTCGGTCTCAACAGCGTGACGATTCCGAAGGCCGTGCCTGCAGAAGCCGTGTGGGTCGCCGCGCGACTCCCCGCCATCGCGGTCGGGTTCCTCTCGGGCTTCGAACTCCCCTTGCTGACCCGGATGGTCGAACGGACCGACGAGTCGGGGCGCGTCCTCCCGACCGCGGTCACGCGCGGGTTCGGCCGCCTCTACGGGGCCGCGCTGGGCGTCCTCGGACGGTTCTGGAGCGTCGAGCGCACGCCGGGCGACCGGAGCGGTCTCTCGGTCGTGCTGGCGATGGACTACGTGGGCGGCCTGTTTGGGGCCGTCGTCTACGCGAAGGTTCTCTACCCCGCGCTCGGACTCGTGCCGACCATCTTCGTGCTGGCCCTGCTGAACTGCGTGGCCGCGCTGGTGTTCGTCGCCCGGTTCAGCGAGCGCTCGTGGGGCCTGTTCGCGGGCGAGCGCCGCGTGCTGGCGAGTCGGGAGTCGGCCGCGCTCCTCGCGGCGTGTCTCGTCCTGACCGCCGGGTACGCGGGCGCGGTCGCCAACCACCGGCAGGTTGACCGCGGCGTGACCGAACTCTACCTCGAACAGCAGATAGAGTCCGAGTACGCGAAGGGCGCGATGGACGCCGAAATCACCAGCCAGTGGACCACCCAGTACCAGCACGTCGTCCGCTACGACCGGACGTGGACCGGAAGCGGAGCGAACCCTTACTTCCCCGGCGAGACCGAGCAGTGCCTCCGACTCGGCACCGCGGTCCAACTCTGCGAGAGCTGGGCCGACTCCTACCACCGGGGACTCGTGGACGTGCCGATGTCGATGTACGACCGCGGACCGGAGACGAACGTCCTCGTCGTCGGCGGCGGCGACTGGATAGCCATCGACCACCTCCGGAAGTACGACGTGAGCGTGGACCACGTGGACTTGGACGCCGAGTTCATGGCCCACGCGCGAAACGACTCGTTCTTCGCGCGCTGGCACGACGACGCCTACGAGTACGACCGACTGAACACCACGGTCGGCGACGGCTACGCCTACCTCAAGAACACCGACGAGACCTACGACCTCGTGTTGCTCGACATCCCCGGCGCGACGGACGACGACCTGCTCAAGCTCTACTCCAAGGAGTTCTACGGGTCGCTCCGGCGGCACCTCGAACCAGACGGCGCGGTGGTCGCGTGGGCCTACTCCCAGTACGGCTACCCCCAGCACCACAAGGCGTACCTGAACACGGTCCGAGCGGCCGGGTTCGACCGCTACGCGCCCTACTGGGCGTGGGAGGACGTGGACCGCGACGGCGACGTAGAGCGCGTAGAGCAGTTCTACGTCCTCGCGCCCGGCGAGCGAGCGCCGTTCCCCGACCCCGATTCGGCCCGCGCCACCGAGTACGTCCGGCGCTACGCCGACCGCTACCGCGACCTGCGGTGGCGCGCGATTCCGGGCTACCGCGGCGTCGAAGTCAACTCGCTGTTCGACCCGAACTACGACATCATCGTAGATACCTGACGACCGACCACCAACACCAATGTCATCGCAACACGCATCCCGACTCTACTTCGCGTACGCCGCCAGCGAGCCGAATCTGGAGGTGTTCGACGTGAAGCGCGTGGTCCCGAGCGAACTGCTCGGCGCGCCCGCGGCGCTGACGA
This sequence comes from Halorussus caseinilyticus, assembly GCF_029338395.1. Classification (NCBI taxonomy): domain Archaea; kingdom Methanobacteriati; phylum Methanobacteriota; class Halobacteria; order Halobacteriales; family Haladaptataceae; genus Halorussus; species Halorussus caseinilyticus. The sequence continues at coordinate 390,639 of NZ_CP119810.1, read as the reverse complement.
TTATCGGCGAGTCCCACTACGTCGGCGTCCCGGCGCTGGGATTCCACGAGGTCTGTTCGTGCAAGCCGATTTCGGGCGACTCGACCGCCGAAACACCGCTCCGGCGCGGCGTCGAGCGCAACTTCGCGTTCGAGAACGACCGCCTCCGGGTCGAGACCAGCGCCGAGGTCCGGCCAATCGAGGCGTTCCCCGGTCCCGAGGGGGCCGACGCCGCCTTCCGGTTCGGCCCGGACGCGTGGACGACCATCGAACTCGGCGAGGCGGACGGGACCGACGCGTCGGTCCCGTCCGCCGGGTCGCCCGCGGGCGATGAGGCGACCTACGAGACCTACCACACCTACCCCGAACACGGGATTGCGGTTTACACGTATACCATATTGTCTCCCGCACGCGAGCGCGCGAAAGACGAGCGAACGGACGAACCGACGCGAACGGACGAACCGACTTCGACCGCTCTCCGACCGACAGACGACTGACACACCACCGATTCATCATGACCGACCACACCGCAGAGACCTACGACGGCGACGTAACGCTCACCGGCCACGAAGACGCCCCGGTCGAAGTCCGGGACCCCGAGGACGTGTACCTCCGGACCGGAAGCGTCGAGGGCGACCTCGAACTCCGGAACCCCGAATACGTCTTCACTCACCAACCCACCGGCGACGCCGACGTGGGCGACCCCGAGACGGTCGTCCGGGGAAACCTCGAAGACGGGTACGCCGAACCCGGCGGCGTGACCGGCGACGCAATCGTGGCGGACGCCGAAGACGTGTTCGTCTCGGCCGAAACTTCGGGCGGCGACCTCTCGGTGGTCGGCCCCGAAAACGTCTACGCCGACGACGTGGCACTGCCCCGCGACCCCGACGACTACGACGTGTCGCTCACCGGGTGGAAGCAGTCGGGCAGTGCCAGCGACCCGGACGCGGGCGTCCGGGTCGCGGGCGCAGACCACGAGGTCAGCGTCGAGAAGGCTCGGACCGACCTCGACGTGTACGTCGTGGGCCGCGACCACGAAATCGAGATTACGGGCCGGAGCGCCAGCGTCTCGGTTTACCTGCTGGGGTACGACAACACCGTCAGGGTCGGGGCGTACCTCGACAGCGAGGTAGTCGCCGACACCGGGTTCGACAACGAGGTGATTTCCGAACCCTATCCCGTTGAGGACCTCATCGAGACATCGAAAGACGAGGCGTTCGACCGCGCCGGGTTCGGCCGCCGGAAGGTCACGTATCAGGTTCCCGCGGAGGGCGACGACTGGTGTCCCAACTGCGGCGAACCCGCCGACGCCATCGTGGAACGCCACCAGATGGAAGCCCTGTTCGTGTTCGGCCGCCCGGTCAAGACCTACGACCGAAGCACCAACCCCGCCAAGGAGTGCGAACACTGCTCGCGGAGCGCCTTCGACGCGAGTCTCACCGAGCGCGAGCGAAAGGACGTGTTGAAGTGACGACGCTTCGCGGTTGGATTCCGGCCGGAAGAGACCGAATCTATATATCGGAGGGGTGAGCAATGACGGTACGTGTGACAACCCCCCTCGAATCGCCCGCCAACCGACCCCCGGCCGCTCGGCCACCCGACTCCACCCATGGCACGAACTGAAGAACGCTCGGCCGCCGACGCGACGACGACCTGTCAGTACACGTTCGACCCGGCGAGGCACACCGACGCGCGCCTCCAGACGACGTGGGAGTGCCCCCACGAGGCCCACGGCGACAGCGACTACTGCCGGTTCCACATGTCCCGCGACGAACGGGCCAGCAACGACGTGACCGCCGAGGACATCGTAGCGCGACTCAAGCGGAACCTCGAATCCGACGACGTTCGCGCCAACGAGTACGTCGGCGCGAACCTCCCGCATCTCTCGCTGACCTATCAGGACATCAACGGCGGGACCAACCACGTCCTCAACTTCCAGTACGCCGACATCGACGGACTCGACATCACTCATGGCCGCCTCGAACAGGGTCTGAACCTCCGGGGTGCCACCGTCGGCACACTCAAGTTCGAGGGCGCGACCATCGGCGGCGTCCTCGACGGCGACCAGTTGTCGGTCGAAGGAACCCTCTCGGCCTACGAGACCACCTTCCGCGAGGACGTGTCGTTCGTCGGCGCGAGTTTCCACGGAGAAGTGAACTGCGACGAGACGACGTTCACCGACGACACGAGTTTCGAGGGCGCGACGTTCCACGACGTGGCCCACTTCCGGAACGTCGAGACGACAGGCACCAGCCACGTCTTGGACGACCACATCTCGTTCGCCGGGGTGGAGTTCCGCGACGACGCGAGTTTCCGGCAGGCGACGTTCCAGTACGTCACCTTCGAGGACACGACGTTCCACGCGGCGTCGGACTTCGAACACGTCGAGTTCGAGGGCGACACCCGCTTCGGCGGCGTCGTCTTCGACCGGATGGCCGACTTCGACGAGGCCCGCTTCCACGACGACGCCTGCTTCGAGGACGCCCGGTTCAAGGCGCTGGCGGAGTTCCGCGGCGTCGAGTTCAACGGCGGCAGTCGGACGACCAACGACGACGTGACCTTCGAGGGCGCGCGCTTCGAGGGCGAGGCCGACTTCAAACTCGCGCGCTTCCGGTTCGCCGACTTCAAGGACGCTACCTTCGAAGGCGAGTTCAACCTCGACCGGGCGGTGTTCGACGCGCGGGCCGACTGCCACCGCATCGAAATCTCGGGTCTCGCCAACCTCGAGCGCTCGGAGTTCCGCGAGGGCGTGACGTTCGACGGGAGTACGTTCGCTGGCGACGTGGAGGCGGTCGAAGCCCAGTTCTACGGCGACGCCGATTTCGTGGGGGCGACGTTCCGGTCGCGCGTCCGGTTCACGGAAGCCCGGTTCCGCGAGGACGCGAGTTTCAGGGAGGCGGCGTTTCACGACGCGGCCATCTTCCGCGGCGTCGTCTTCGAGGGCGAGGCCAAACATCTCGAAGAGAACGCGTCGTTCGACGAGGTGACGTTCGAGGCGACCGCGGACTTCGAGGCCGCGAGTTTCACCAACGGGTCGTTCCGGGACGTGACGTTCCACGACGAGGGGAACTTCCGGACCGCCGAGTTCCACAAGGGCGTCGAGTTCCGGATAGTCGCGGGCGGGAGCGGCGACACGTACGTCGATTTGACCGAGGCCACGCTCTGTGGCGGAAGCGTCGTGATAACCGCCGACAGCGTGGTCCTCTACGACCTGACGAAGGCGACCCTCGGCGACCTGAATCTGGAGAGCGAGGGCAACCAACACCAACTGCTGGACCACTTCCGGTTCTGCCTTACGGACTTCGACCACTTCGACTTCAGCAACCACCACGCCTACCTCGAACGCAACGACTGGAACGTCCACGACTTCCTCGGCGACGAGTCGTCGGGTCGCTACGACGTGGAGATGACCAACGAAGTCATCGAAGAGACCTACCGGAAGGCTCAAGACAGCGCCAACGCGGTGGGCGACACGCCCGCGATGCGGGAGTTCGAGTTCAAGCGGTACTTCTACAACCGCAAGAAGAACGTGGACATCGTTCTCCACGAGTACTCGCTTGACGTGTGGGGCCGACTCCGGAAGGGCGCGAGCGTAGGTCTCAACTTCTTCATGCAGTTCACCTGCGGGTACGGCAACCGACTGCCCCGAATCGCGGTGTTGACGTTCCTGTTGCCCGCGCTGTTCGGCGTTCTCTACGTCCTCGGCGGTCCGCTACAGACCCAAGCGGGCGTCATCTGGGACGCCGCCCAACCCTCCACGACGCTGTTCGAGGGGCTTTACTACAGTTACATCAGTTTCAGTACCATCGGCTACGGCGACATCGGCCCGGTCGGGTGGGCCGCGAAGATTCTGGCGGCGAGTCAGGGGATGTTGAACGGGTTGTTCTTCACTCTGCTCACGTTCACGCTGTTCAAGCGAGTCCTCGGCGGGAAGGTTCCGGGCGGATTTTCGGCGGTCGTCGGAGATTTTTGGTCTCCGGCCAACTGTCTCTTTCTGCGCGCTCGTGAAACATCCAACCCGGCGCGCGCGGACGCGACCGCTTGCGTGTCGCGTCCGACCGCGCGAGGGATGACTGAGTAAGCGACCGGAGGGAGCGAACGAAGGAATCGGTTGGGGAGGGTGTGGCCCGCGGTGGCGGTTGCGGTGCTGTGCGGTCGTGATTGGTTCAAGCCTGACGTAACTCTTCGTCGCCGTCGCGGGCGTCTCGGACTCGACCCTACTGTGATTTCTGGGTTCAAGCCCGACGTAACTTCCCGTCGCCGATTCCCGTTCGCGGTGCTGTTCGGCCCTCGCCACTACGGATAACTAAACCATTCCCTAACGAATATATACCTGTCCGAAAGAAACGAAAATACGTCCGAAACCACGAGCGACGTGTCTCGACTCAGGCGTCCACTTCTTTCCACTCGGACTCGCCGTCGTCGTCTTTCAGCAACTCGGGTTTGCCGAGCGGAAGCGACCCGAACAGCGCGTAGTGGACCGCGAACGCGACGGCGAGCAGTCCGACCAGTGCGAACGCACCGCGTTTGAGTTTGGAAGTCATGGGCGACGGTAGGGAGCAGTCCGACAAGAGGTCTCCGGTCCTCGCCGACCGCGGGGCGTCTTCGATACGGTCCGGTCGCGCGTCACCGATTCCGGCAGAAACCTATCTCGACAGAAACTATTTCCCGCGCTCGGGCGTAGGCCCGGCCATGAGCGACGACCGAAGCGAACTCCGGACCGCCGCAGAGAAACTCCACGAGGCCCGCGAGGGCACCGACCACGCCGACGCCGCCGAGCGCCTCGAAACCTACGCCGAACAGGTCGAGACGATGGCTGACGCCGACCGCGGACCGGACCACGGCCGACTCGCGCGCCTCGAACACAACCTTCACGACGTACAGTCGGACCTCGACGCCGACGCGACCGAGGCCGTGAAGTCCGCGCTCGAACACGCCCAAGCGTATCGCTCAACCGTCGAAGGCGTCTGAGAGGGCGTCTCGCGTCGGCTCGCTGGCGTATCGCACAGGACTTTGTGTTTTTTGCCGGGTTGGACGGTGACGAGGACCGACGGAGAGGAAAGTCGGTGAGAGGGGACTACGGAGAAAAGTCGGTGACGGAGTAGCTAGCGACAGGCTCGAACCAATCAGACCGCGACCGCACCGCACAGCACCGCGACGGCCACGTCCTCCCCAACCGCCTGCGGTCCTCACTTCGTTGCGGTCCTCGGCCCTCGCGCGGATGGGCGCGGCCACTTGCGGGCCGCGCCCGCGCGCGCCGGGGTCGAAAATCGTGCCGGAGTGCCGAGTCGAAAGTCGTCCCGAGGCGTTCCGTCGTCGGTCGCCGTCAGTCGTCGGCCGTCGTCGCCTCGCGCTCCCGAACCGGCCGCAACTCCGCGCTGAAGTGGCGGAGTTCGGCCATCTCGGGTTCGTCCACGATTTCGAGACCCGAAATCTCGCCCGCGTCGCGGCGCTCGGCGACTCGCTCGAACGTCTCGGCGACGTGTTCGAGGTGGTCCGCGCCGTAGGTCCGGCGGGGGAGCGACAGGCGGACGAGTTCCGGCCGGTCGGTCTCGGGGAACGCGAAACTCCCCAACTCGACGCCGCGGACCGCGCCCTCGCGGTAGAGTTCGCAGACCAACGCCTGACCGGGGAACTGCTCGGTCGGAATCTCGGGCAGGAACTCGGCGGCGTTCACGTACACCGCGTGGCCGCCCGTGGGTCGCTCGACCGGCACGTCGCGGTCGGCCAGCAGGTCGCCGAGTCGCTGGACCTGCCCCACGCGGTCGGCGACGTAGGACTCTTCGACCGCTTCGCGGAGACCGACCGCCATCGCCTCCAAGTCCCGACCGGCCATCCCGCCGTAGGTCGTGAACCCCTCGTAGAGGATGCCTCGCTCACGGGTCTTCGCGTAGAGGTCGTCGAGTTCCGGGTCGTCCCGAATTCCGACGAACCCGCCGACGTTGACCAGTCCGTCTTTCTTGCCGCTCATCACGATTGCGTCGGCGTACGAGAGTTGTTCGCGGGCGATGTCCGCGACAGACCAGTCTGCGAACTCGTCTTCGCGCTCCCGGACGAAGTAGGCGTTCTCGGCGAACCGGCAGGCGTCTACGACGAACGTCGCGTCCAACTCGTCGGCCACCGCGCGGGCCTCTCGGACGTTCTCGACGCTGACTGGTTGGCCCGCCAGCGAGTTGTTCGTGATGGTGACGAGGACCGCGGGGACGTTCTCCGCGCCCACCTCGTCGGCCAACTCCCGGACTTTCTCCACGTCGAGGTCCCCCGCGAACGGCCGGTCGCCGTCCAGCGCACCCTCGCGGGGGCAATCGACCGGTTCGGCCCCGTTGTTGGCGATGTGCGCCCGCGTCGTGTCGAAGTGGGTGTTGTTCGGCACGTAGTCGCCTTCTTCGACCAGCGCGCCGTAGAGAACGTTCTCGGCCCCGCGTCCCTGATGGGCGGGGATGATGCGCTCGAACCCCATCACGTCCGAGATTGCCTCTTGCAGTCGGTCGAAACTCCCGCTCCCGGCGTAGGCCTCGTCGCCGACCATCATCGCGGCCCACTGGGACTCGCTCATCGTCCCGGTTCCGCTGTCGGTCAGCAGGTCCACGAACACCCCGTCGGAGTCGAGATTGAACACGTTGTACCCCGCCGTCTCCAGATTCGCCTCGCGTTCGTCGCGCTCCGGAAGTCGAATCGGCGAGACCACTTTCGATTTGTACGCTCGCATGTCCGGGACGACGACCCCGCGGAACGTATTGCTTGCGAGACATCTTTGGGCGGAAGTGGTCGCCTGCGGTTGTCGCGTTCCGAATCTGGACACTGACCGACGGACCTGTCCGCGGACCGTTCGGGAGCGTTTCGTGAACGTTTACGTAAACGCAAACGCTTTCGATGCCGAGATTTGATTTTATCTCTGTCGGCGTGTTTGCCCGACAGACCTAAGACAATCGTCCATCTGTCACTAGTTATCGTGTCTGACGAAACCTCCGACGGCGGAGGCGACGACAGAACTCCGCCGTTCGACTCCGAGGTATTGGACGGGTCCGGGCGAACCGACGAACTCTTCGAGGCGGTGGCGGACCCGCGCGCCCGACGCGTCCTCTCGTATCTCGAATCGGTCTCGGTGAACGTGGTCGAACTCGATACTCTCGTGGACCACGTTGTGGAATGCGAAGCGGCGTCCGAAGACGACGACTCCGACACCCACCGGTCCGACGACGCGGACCGACATCGCCAGCGCGTGGCGGTGGCGCTTCACCACAACCACCTCCCGAAACTGGACGACGCCGCCGTCATCGACTACGACCCGCGGACGAAGGCGGTCCGCTACTGGGGCGACGACCGCGTGACCGCGTACCTCGAGATGTTCGAGGCGGTCGAACGCTCCTAACTCGGCGGTCCGATTCGATGCGTCTTCGAACTGTCTAATTCGAGCCACGTAGCCGATAAGTATATGTGGGTCCGCATACAATAGGTTCCTCGTTAACGAGGCGGAAGCGACCGAATTGGTGGGGACGAGAACGGGGAGCATCCCTTCTGCCCCGCGTTTCGCCGAGACTGCGCCACTCAGAGATGATAGATACCAACGAAACCCGAGACGATTCCACCGAACGCCGAGCGGAGACTCACCACGTCCACTACGACCCGACGGCCGACGAACGCCCGAGCGAGATGCTCGTGATAGCCGTCGCCGACATCGCCGACGCGGACCCCTTGGAGTTGGAACCGCTCTTCGAGACGGTGGACCCGGACACGCTGAACGACTTCGTGGGAACCGACGGACTACCCGAGGTAGGTGGTCACATCTCGTTCCGATACGCGGGACACGACGTGACGGTCTACCCCAGCGGACTGCTCGAAATCGAACCCGCGAGCTAATCGGCCGCCCGAGACGACCGGGAGCGTCGGTCTTCGCGCCCGAACCGCGCCCCGCGGCGTAGCCGAGCGGAAACGAAAACGCGGCGCTCGTCGGTTCGAGCGTCGAAGAAGGCGAGACCGAGAATTGGACTCGGACGGGAGACGTTTTCCACGACCCGTACGACCGTTCCGGCTTGCGCCAGTTTCACGAACGCCGCTTACGTTGCGTCCGTTACTTGGTCTTCGTACCTCGCCACCATGGTGGCTAGGTTGTGGGTCGATTCGGTTCCCCTTCAGGGCTTTGACCTCGTGACCGTTTTACCGGTCCTTTAGTGTTCACCCTTAAACAGCCTCGTCGCGTCCTTGCGGACGGTTCGAGACCGCTCGTCCGATGTGTCCTCCCGACCTCGCCGCAACTATACGTAGGAGCGAGTCGGTATTAAGCGTTTTTCGGCATTTCGTGATATGTGTTACCACATGGTAATCGGCGACGACAGGTCCATCTTACGACAGCGACGAGTTCTTTACGTTCGGGGCGAAACTGCCGAACGATGGCCGAGCATCCGCTCAAACAGCGGTTCGTCCTCGATACGTCCGTCTTTTTCACCGACGAGCTGCTCCGGGAGGGCGAACGGCGAGAGGACGCAATCGTCCGCCTGTTGGACCGCATCGCCGAGGCGAAACTCTCGCTGAACATCTCGTGTTACGTCCCGCCGTCGATTTACGACGAACTCACCGCGATGCTCGAAGACCGGGGGGTCTCAGACGAGGTGTTCTCGAAACTCAACACGTGGGTCATCAAGAAGAACCCGGCGCGCTTCGAGGTGATGATTCCGGCCGAAATCGTCTTCGAGTTCATCGACGAGATGAGCGAGAGAGTGGACCGGGGACTCCGGGTTTCGGAGGAGGCGGTCCGCGAGGCCCAAGAACTCGACGGCGAACCCATCGAGGGCCAAGAGTACATGACCGACGTGGACCAACTCGTCTCGGACCTTCGGGAGAAGTACCGCCGGGCGCTCCGACGGGGGGTCTTGGACTCCCACGAGGACTTCGACCTGCTGATTCTGGCGCGCGAACTCGACGCGGGCGTCGTGACCGAAGACGTGGGCATCCTCAACTGGTCGGAGGACTTCGGACTCCGGTACCTCCGCGGGCGGGACTTCCCGGCGCTTCTGGACGAGTATCTCGACGCGAGCGAGAACGTCGAGTGAGAGTCGGCAACCCGGAAACGTCGAGGCGACGGCGTTACCAGTGGCCCAACAGCGAGAGGGTCGAGAAGAGCCAGAGGTTGAACACGACGATTATCGAACCCGAGTTGAGTGCCGACAGCGCGAGTTTCGTCTTGCGTCCGGTCCGGGGCCGCCACTTCCAGAGGAAGTACTCGATGTCGTTGTTCGAGGGACCGGCCTGCAACGCGATGCCAGCACCCTGCAATCCGAGAAAGGCGGCGAGGAGAAGACGCCACGTCGTTCCGGGCGCGTACACCAGTTTGACGAGGAGACTCGTGACGAACGCCGGGACCAGTAACGCGTAGGGCGCGACAATTCCCGCGAGGGCGTCCTGTCTGCGCGTCGATTTCGACTCGACGACTACGTGACTGCGTTCCGACGCGAAGGCGAAGTCGCTCCACGAAATCTCGGTCTGGTTGCCGAAGCATTCGTAGGCCAGCGAGTGACTCATCTCGTGGAGTACGGTCGATGCGAAAAGGAGCGTAGAGAGTAGCGTGTCCGACCATCGGTAGAGTCGCTTCACTGCTTCCATGCTCACGCCGTTTGACGTGTCGAGAACTAATTACTACCGGAACTGGGTACTATCGACGCCGACATCACGGTGGCCGGAGCGTCTCGAATCGTGTCGTCCCGTAGCCACCACTCATTTGAATGCTGAAAGCCCTACACGTATGATAATGAACTCTCTCGAAGTCGCGGGTCGATTAGCCGCCGGAATCCTGCTGATACTGGCGAACGGGTTCTTCGTCGCAATCGAGTTCGCGCTCACCCGCGCTCGCCAGTTCACCGAAGAGGAGTTCGTCGGCGGCGACTCGGCCGACAACTCCGCGTTGGAACGCGCGTGGGAGATGACAAACAATCTGGAAATCTACCTCACGACCTGTCAGGTCGGAATCACGGCCTCCAGCATCGCGGTGGGTATCGTCGCCGAACCCGCGCTGGCGGCCATTTTCGACCCGCTGTTCTCGGGCACGGTGCTGGCGTCGGTCGGGTCCGGCGCGATTATCGCCTTCCTCATCATCAACCTCGTCCACCTGACTCACGGCGAGCAGACCCCGACGTATCTGGGCGTCGAACGCTCCCGGATGGTGTGTCGGTACGGCGCGACCCCGCTGTACTGGTTCAACTACCTCATCTCGCCGCTCATCACGCTCGGCGACTGGGTGGCGAAAGGGACGCTCAAACTCTTCGGCATCGAGATGACCGGCGCGTGGTTGGAGACCGAAGAGGACGCCATCGAGTCGCGGGCGGACCTCCGGAACCGACTCGGGTCGGTCCTCGAACGCGGCGACCTGCCCGAGGAGCGCCGCGACGAGGTGATGAACGCGCTCCAAATCGGCGAGCGGTCGGTCCGCGAGGTGATGATTCCCGCCGACGAAATCGTCGCGCTCTCGACGGAGGCCGACACCGACGAGAACTTCCGGCGGATGGCCGAGCGACCCCAGACGCGCTATCCGCTGGTGGGCGAGGACCTGACCGACTTCCGAGGCATCGTCTACTCGCCGGTCCTCGCGCGCCACCGCGAGAAGGTGGCCGAGGGCGAGGTGGACTTCTCGGAGTTGGCCGCGCCGCCGATGACGCTCTCGCCCGACGCCGACGTGAGCGACGCCATCGACCAGTTCCAGACCGAGAATCAGGAACTCGCACTGGTGGTCGAAGACGGCGAAGTCGCCGGTCTCGTCACCGTGACCGACACGCTGGAGTCGGTGATGGGCGACGTGGAGGACCCGCTGGACAAAGACGGGCAACCCCTCGCGGCCGACGGCGGATAGCCTCGCGCGACCGACCCGAACCCACCACTCAAATGCCCGGCCTCCCTCGGTCCGGGTATGAACGTGAACCGCGAGCGACTCCGCGAGGACATCGAAGCCAACGCGGAGTTCGGCGCAATCGAGACCGACGAGGGCCGCGGGCGGACGGTCCTGACCGGCACCGAGACCAACCGCGAGGCCCGCGAGTACCTCGTCGCGCGACTGGAGGACGCCGGACTCGACGTGCGGACCGACGCCGTGGGGAACGTCGCCGGGCGGTGGACGCCCGACAGCGCCGACCCCGACGCGGCACCCGTGGCGGCCGGGAGCCACCTCGACTCGGTGCCGGAGGGCGGCATCTTCGACGGACCGCTCGGGGTGTACGCCGCGCTGGAGGCGGTCCGAGCGATGCAGGACGCCGGGGTCGAACCGTCGCGCCCGGTCGAAGTCGTCTCGTTCACCGAGGAGGAGGGCCAGCGGTTCGCCTCCGGCCTTCTGGGGTCGTCGGTCGCGGTCGGCGAGCGAAGCGTCGAGGAAGCGCTGGCGCTCGAAGACGGCGACGGAACGACCCTCGAATCGGCGCTCGACGCCATCGGCTTCCGCGGCGAGGGACGCCTCGACGCGAGCGAGTGGGACGCGTGGCTCGAACTCCACGTCGAGCAGAGCGAGCGACTGGAGCGAGCGGACGTTCCGGTCGGCGTCGTCACGTCCATCACGGGCATCACCCACTGCGAGGCGGTGGTCCGCGGCGAGGCCGACCACGCCGGAGCGACCCCGATGGGCGACCGGACCGACGCGCTCGCCGCCGCCAGCGAGTTCGTCCTCGACGTGGAGCGAGCGGCCAACGAGGTGGTCGCCGACGTGAGCGACACCGCCGTCGGCACCGTCGGCAGTCTCGACGTGCGCCCGAACGCGACCAACGTCGTCCCCGGCGCGGTCGAGATGGGCGTCGATATTCGGGACGTGGACCGCGAGGCGATGGCGGAACTCGTCCGGCGCGCTCGTCAGAGCCTCGCGCGCCTCGAACGCGAGCGCGGCGTCGAGACCGAGTTCCGGCGGCCCTTCGACCTCGCGCCCACGCCCATGAGCGACCGAGTGCGCGCGTCCGCCCGCGACGCGGGCGGACGCGCCGGAATCGAGACGATAGACCTCCACTCGGGCGCGGCCCACGACACGATGCACGTCGCGGGCGTGACCGACGCCGGACTGCTGTTCGCGCCCTCCCGAGACGGCATCTCGCACAACCCCGCGGAGTGGACCGACTGGGAGGACTGCGCGACGGCGACGAGAGTGCTGGCGGGGGCGCTGGCGGACCTCGCTAGTGGGGAGTGAGGTTAGAGACTGGAAATTATTTCTTTAGCAATTCTGTAGGGTGCCAAAAGGCGCATTTAGGTGTCCGAGCGCGCGGCCGTCGGCCGCGCGCTCGTCGCCGCCGACGGTTTCGGCCCGGCGCGTCCGACGCCAGTCGCGCCCGGCGCCACCGACGCGCGTTCCGCCCGGCGCGTCCGACTCCGCGTTCCGCCCGTCGCGCCCTACTCCGGTTTCAGTCCGTCGCCGGTCACTCGCATCACCGCCTCGCCGTCCGCGAGGTTCGGCGCGTCCACGAGGCGGACGACGCGCTTGTCGCCCTTCGACTGGCGGAGGTAGATGCGGACCGTCGAGGCGTGGCCGAGGATGTTACCGCCGATGGGTTTGGTCGGGTCGCCGAAGTACGAATCCGGATTCGACTGGACCTGATTGGTCACGACCACCGCGGCGTCGTGGAGACTCCCCAACCGCACGAGGTCGTGGAGGTGCTTGTTGAGTTTCTGCTGGCGCTCGGCGAGTTCGCCCCGGCCGACGTATTCGGCGCGGAAGTGGGCCGTGAGCGAATCGACGCACACCATCCGAATCGGCCACTCCGAGTCGGCGTGGTCGGAGACGAGTTCGTTCGCCTTCTCCGCCAGCAGCATCTGGTGGTTGGAGTTGAACGCCTTGGCGACGTGAATCCGTTCGAGCATCGCCTCGACCAGCGCGTCCTCGGATTCGACGCCGTGGGACTCCATCGCGCCGCGTTTAGCGTCGTCGGCGAGGCCCCGAACCATGTCGTCGATTCGCTCGGGCCGGAAGGTGTCTTCGCTGTCCACGAAGAGGACCCCGCCAGCGAGTCCGCCGTGTTCGCGCGGCAGTTGGGCGTTGACCGCGAGTTGGTGGGTGAGTTGGGACTTGCCGGTGCCGAACTCGCCGTACACCTCCGTAATCGACTGGGTTTCGACGCCGCCGCCGAGCATCTCGTCCACCGCGGGCACGCCCCACGTCGCTTTGCCGATTTCGGCCCTGCGCTCCAGCACCTCCGAACCCGTCTCGAACCCGCCCACGTCGGCGGCGTCCCGCGCCGCGCGGATGATGTCGGCGGCGCTCGACTCGCCCACGTCCGCGGTGTTCGAGAGTTCGCCGGGGCTTAGCCACCGCGATGGAGACGAACGAGTCGTAGCCAGCGCCGCGAAGTTTGTCGGCCGTCGCCGGTCCGACGCCGGGGAGCGCGTCGAGTTCTTCTGTGGTTGCCATCGAACGTGGTTAGCGCCGGGGGGGAGATAAGGGGGCGTATACAGGAGACCGGAAGTGAAACTGATGTCGGTCGTAAGTCGAGCCTAACCCGCGCTCCGGCCGAGTCACCCGCCGTATTCGGACGTTACGAGCGTGAAAGCGGCGAAACGGTCGGTTTCGTTTATTCGCCGCGGGACCGACGGTTACGTCGGGAATGACACGAAACGCGACGCTCGGTGCGCTCGTCTTCACGCTCCTGTTGGTCACGACCGGTCTCTCGGGAGCGGTCGGAGCGAGCGAGACCGTCCAGAGCGGACCCGCGGAGGCCTCGGCCGCGCCGCTGGCCCGAGGGACCACCGCGACGCAGAGCCAGACCGCCAACGAGTCGGCGACCATCTCCTTCGGCGACCAGTCCTCGAACGGGTCGGCAGTCACCGTCGAGTCGGCCAACCTCTCGGCGGGCGGGTACGTCGTCGTCTTCGCCCAGAACGGCACCGCCCTCGGCAACACGTCGTACCTCGAACCGGGGACCCACGAGAACCTCACCGTCTCGCTCGGCACGCCAATCGGTCGCTCGCAAGTGCTGATTGCGGCACCGCACCTCGACACCGACGGCGACCGGACTTTCGACTTCAACGCGACGCAGGCGCAGGCCGCGGGCGCCCAGAACGCCACCGACAGGCCCTACCTCCAACCGAACGGCCTGCCGGTCAACGCCGTCGGGTTCGTCACCGTCGGGAACGCGTCCCGTCAGGGAACCGCGACGGAGTAGAATCGACGTTCGGCGGGCGCGCCCCGTCGGTTGGTCGGCCGGGCGCGTCCGCGAGTCCGGTAAGGATTACTGTTCGACTCCCGACTCTTCGACCATGAAGTTACTGCCCGAGGAGACCCGACGGTTCGTCAGCGCGATGGTGCCAGACCGCGACGACACCCTCCGGGAGATGGAGACCCACGGCGAGGAAATCGGCTTCCCGACGGTCGGTCCCGAAGTCGGCGGCTTCCTCCGAGTCGTCGCCCGGATGGTCGGGGCCGAGCGAATCTTCGAGTTCGGGTCGGGGTTCGGCTACTCGGCCTACTGGTTCGCCGGGGCGCTCCCCGACGACGGTGAAATCGTCCTGACCGAACACGACCCCGACGAACTCGACGACGCCCGCGAATACCTCGAACGCGGCGGGTACGCCGACCGCGCCGTCTTCGAGGACGGAGACGCCCTCGAAACCGTCGAACGCCACGACGGTCCCTTCGACGTGGTGCTAATCGACTGCCACAAGGACGGCTACCCCGACGCCTTCGACGCGGTGCGCGAGAAGGTGGCCGAGGGTGGCGTCGTCGTCGCCGACAACGCGATGGAGAGCGGGATTCAGGACTTCGAGACGATACTGGAGATTCTCGAAGACGGCGACCCCGACGACGTGGACGACCAGACGCGGGGCATCGCCGACTACCTGCTGGCGGTCCGCGACGACCCGGACTTCGAGACGGTGGCGATTCCACTCGGCGAAGGAATCGCGGTAAGTTACCGAACGTAACTCGGGTCGAAACCAAGTTCCAATTACAGAATAAGGAAATTTTATAACTTAGCGTGACATAGTGTATCGCAGTACGAGCGATGGCGAGAGACAGTTCCGGCAAAGTAAACTGCGAATCCGCGTTTATCGACTTCCTGAGCCTCTTGAACGAACTCAAGGCCACAGGGTGTAACCTCTTGGTCGTCGGAGACGCTCGTCCGGAACTGTTCGCCCGCGCGAGCGCGAACCTGTTCGGCGACCCCGAAGCGGTTCGCTACCGTCTGCTAGCGGCGACGGATGCGAGTCCCCAGAGTATCGCCGAGCGACTGCCCGACCCCGACGAGGCACCGCGTCCACTGGCCGAGACGACGAGACTCGTCAACCACGCGGTCACGCCGCGGTCGGTCGCGTCGGCCTCCGGGTCCGACGCTATCGGTCTCGCCGGTATTCCCGAGACGCGAGTCGCCGACTCGGAACTCGAAGGGCTACAGTCCGCGCTCGTGGACGGAATCGAGGAGTTCGCGCGCCGCACGGACGGTTTCCGCCCCGGCGAGTTGCGCATCGGCATCGACTCGCTCGGCATCCTGTTCGACCACTCCGGCGAGGACGTGGTGCGGAGATGCCTCCAGACGGTCGGCGGGCGAGTCTACGACCACAACGCGATGGCTCACTACCTCCTGAACGACGACTACGACAGCGAGCGAGTGCAGGCGCTCGTGGACGACGTGGACGCCGTTATCGAACTCCGGTCGGTCAATCCCGTCAACCACGACCACGACGCCGAACAGCGGTGGCGCGTTCCGAACCGGAACTTGGCGACCGATTGGGTTCGGCTCTGAAACGAAACTGACCCCGGTCTTTTAAACGCTGGAGTTCCTCGACTATCTACGGTCCACTCCGTCCGGAACCATAGAGCATGCATCCCGAGTTCGACTCACTGACCGCCACCGACGGAATCGAGATACTCGACCCCATCGAGTCCCGGCGGTTCACGCTCCAGACCTCCTCGCCGGTAGCTCCGTCTCGGGCGACCACCGACGAGTTTCCGTATCCGGTGGACATCGCCTGTGAGATTCGGACCGGCGAACTCGCGCTGTCGTACACGGTCCCGATAGACGTTCGCTCGCCCGACGGGACCCACCGCGACTCCATCAGTCCGCCGACGGACCGCGAGTTTCCGCCCGGCGAGTACCTGCTGGACCTCCACGCGCCCATCAAACTCTACGTCCGGGTCGCCGGTTCGCTGGCGATAACCGCCGACGCGGACGGCGTGACCGTCGAGTTCGGCGGGGAGACCGCGGTCCGAATCGGCGCGCGGTCGTATCACTCTTCTCCGGCGGAGACTATCACGGTGCCCGAGGACCCGAGAGCGATGATGAAAGCGGTGACGGCGTTCTCCTCGACGCTCAAGACCACTTCGCCCGAGCGGTCGTGGCCCACCCTGCGGGGTCATCCCCCGCGGGTCGAACTCGGCGACGAACTGGTGATTCCCGAGCGACTGGAACCCCCCGACACCGGCGTCTCCCTCCGGGTCCCACCGGAGTACGGCAGTATCTACGCCGTCGCACCGCTCGCCTACTATCTCGGGGCAGACGTGATGCCGAGCGAGACGGCGCGTCTCACCGCCGATAGCGGGATAGTGCGGCACCTCGGCGACGACCCGACCGAAGTCTCGAAGACCGCCGGGGACATCCTGAAACGCGTTCTCCTGCTCGACTGCGTGACTCGGACCGAGGGCTACTATCCGGTCGAACTCCACGAGCGGAAGGTCATCGAATCGCGGGCAGACCTCGACTTCTCCGGACTCTACGACGCCTCCCTCGACGAGCGACTGGCGGCGTACCTCTCGGTATCGGACGAAGCAGTCGCCTCGATTGTACCGACGTGGCATCGCGTCACCCACGTTCAACCGAACGCGTCGGCGGTCGAACTCATCCCCTACGTCGTCAGAAACCTCTCGCTCGTCCGGGTCGAGACGCCTTGCGAGGAGGCGTGGACGCCGACCGAGAGTCAGTGCGCGACCGAGGACGCCCTCGAGTCGTTCGTGCGCCGGAGCGAACTTGCAGACGGCGACGACTTCCTCCGGTCGGCCAATACTCGCGGACCGCGCTCGCCCGCGGAGGACGCGGCGGGCGAGCGCGGAATCCCCGGCGCGGGCGAGTACGTCCCGCTTCCGGGGGTGGACGCGCTGGAACAGGCCTACGTCGGCGACAAGACGCCCGAACGCGGCTCGAAACTGCTCGCCGAGGCGTTCGAGAACGAAGACCCCGAACAGAGCGAGGGCGTCATCGAAATCTCGGTGGTGTGCAACGACGACGAGATGCGCGCGGAGTTGGAAGCCGTCTCGAAGATTTACGGCTGTCGGGACGACGTGTACGTGGACGTAGACCGCCGGTTCGACGTTTCGACTGACGACCTCAGAGACCTGTTGGCCGCGGACCACGACGTGTTCCACTTCATCGGCCACATCGACGGCCGCGGATTCGAGTGTCCTGACGGCGTTCTCGACGCGAAGACGGTCGAAGAGACCGGGGCGACCGCGGTGCTTCTCAACGGGTGTCGCTCCCACGACCAAGGTGTCGCGCTCGTCGAGGCGGGGGCGAACGCCGCCGTCGTCAGTCTCGGGGACGTGGGGAACAACGGCGCGGTGGAAGTCGGCGAGACGCTCGCAAAACTACTCCACCACGGCTTCAGCGTCGGCTACTCGATGGAAATCGTTCGCCAATACACTACTATCGGGCGGGACTATCTGGTTCTCGGCGACCCCGGAGTCACGATAACGCAAACCGAGTCCGGAATGCCGTCGATGTACCACGTCTTTCCCGATGCCTCCGACGACGACGGGACGATGAAAGTCGAGTTCTACGCCTATCCCAACCGGAAGTTCAACGCAGGAGCGGTCATCGAATCGTACTTGCCCGGTATCGACGGCATGTTCTTCGGTGTCGGAGCGTGCGGCGACACCGAACTCTCTCGCGGCGTGTTTCGGGAACGTCTAAACGGACGGACGAGACCGCTAATCGTGGACGAAAAACTAGTGTGGAGTGACGACTGGTTCGAGGACCTCTAAGGTCCGACGACGCCGCCGTTGTCGGCGGCGACCTGTCCCGTCTGCGCGAGTAGGAGAACGAGCGCCCAGAGAGCGCCCATCAGTTTCGGATTCTGTGCGAGCCAACTTCGGAAGTCGGGTTTCTGTGCCATCGCAATCACTTTTATTTCCTCTGTCATTATCTAATTTTCTAAATGTTATAGACAATAAATATATAATAAAAAGGGTTTATAGTACGGCCAGTATAAATATTACGTATTAAATTCTATCTATTTGTCAATTATGCCGGCGTCGAACTTTCAAATAGTCAAATTTCGAACCTGACCAGTTATCGCGGTCGAACGCCACCGATAGTTTCGGTTGGCGCGTCACCGTGGGTATAAGTTCTGGTTCGTCGTGGCCTACGGACGCCACCCCCACAGACGACCGAGGGTCGCCGGTACGTGGTTCGCCTCGCGCGTGGCGTACCTCTCGGACTCCCGCACGCACATCCACGGACCCGAGCGAGTCGGTCGTGCTGTACGGTAGCCTTCGTCGAGTCGAGGTTACGCGCCGCGATGCCCGCGGCGCGTCTGGCGGGGCGAGCGACGACCGTTTCGGTCGTCGCTCGCTTGAAACCGGCCGTCCGCGCTCAGCAGACGTGGCCGCCGCCGTCCACCCACACCGTCTCGCCGGTGACGTACGAGGCGTCGTCGCTCGCCAGAAAGAGGTAGGTCCCGGCCAGTTCCTCGGGGTCGGCGGCCCGCAGGGGAAGGTCCGGCGTCTCGCCGTCGGGTCCCATCTCCTCGGCTTCCTCCGACCAGCCTTCGCGGATTTCGGTGGCGACCGGTCCGGGCGCGACGGCGTTGACCCGCACGTCCTCGGTGGCGAGTTCGAGAGCCGCGCTCCGGGTTATCATCCGAATCGCGCCCTTCGTCGCGGCGTAGTGGGAGTGGTCCCACGCCGCCCGGCCCTGCGTGTCCGAGGCGGTGTTGACCACGACGCCGGGGTCGCCCCGGTCTATCATGTCGTTGGCGGCGATTTGCGTGCCGAAGAAGGTCCCGCGGGCGTTCACGGCGTGGACCTCCTCGAACTCCTCGGGCGTCACCTCGCGGAACCGCCGTTTGGTGTAGACGCCCGCGTTGTTCACCATCACGTCCACGCCTCCCCAGTCGCGGGCCGCCTCGATTACGGCCCGAATCCGGTCGGGGTCGGCCACGTCGGTTTCGACGTACTCGGCCCGGCCGCCCGCCGCGCGTATCTTCTCGTGAGTCGGCGTCGATTCGCCCGCGGCCTTCGGGTCCTCACGAACGTCGGCGTTTACCACCGTCGCGCCCGCGTCCCCGAACGCGAGTGCGACGGCGCGTCCGATGCCCGCGCTCGCGCCCGTGACGATTACCGTCGAGTCGGCGAAGTCGGGATTCAGCGTTGCCATCTCGTTCGCGTCGTCGCGCCGAAGGGCCGTAACCGCACCGACCTCCCGTCACATCGCCCAGTTCGCAATCCACGCCACGACGCCCATCGCGACCATGGCGATGCCGACCGCGGAGGTGGCGGGTTCTGGGAAGAAAAAGAGGGCGACGCCGACGAGCAGGAAGGTTCCGATGAGACCTTCGCTGAGCCACGAGTCGTCGTCTTCGTCGGCGTCGGTGGTCGCGGTGTCGGTCCTCGGGGTCTCGTCGGTCGCTTCGTCGGTATACTGGTCGCGCGTGGGTTCGTCCCCGTGGACCTTCTCGTACGTGTCGTCGTACTCGTCGTCGGTGTAGGGGTCGTTCGTCACGTAGGGAAACAGGGTTCTCACGCGGTTAGGACCTGTGGCCGATTGGGTCCGGGTTCGGCGTCCTCCGAGCGCGGGGAAGCATTTTACCCCTTCGACACCGGTCTACCGGTATGTACCTCGCCGACCAGACGTGGCCGGAACTGGGCGACTACGTGGCCGAAGAGTCGCTTGCAGTCGTCCCCCTCGGTTCGACCGAACAGCACGGTCCTCACCTCCCGCTCTCGACCGACCACCGAATCGCG
This sequence comes from Halorussus caseinilyticus, assembly GCF_029338395.1. Classification (NCBI taxonomy): domain Archaea; kingdom Methanobacteriati; phylum Methanobacteriota; class Halobacteria; order Halobacteriales; family Haladaptataceae; genus Halorussus; species Halorussus caseinilyticus. The sequence continues at coordinate 370,757 of NZ_CP119810.1, read as the reverse complement.
GAGGGTCTCGCCCGCGAAGCGGCCGACCGGACGGGCTACCTCTGCACGCCGACCGTCAACGTCGGCGTGAGCGTCCACCACAAGCAGTTCCACGGCACGATGTGGACCGACGCGCCCGAGTTCCGCGACTACGTGGAGAGTTTCTCCCGGAACCTCGCGTACCACGGCATCGACCGCATCGTCTTCGTCAACGCCCACGGGGGCAACCAGACCCACCTCCGGGAGGTCGGCCGCCGCCTCCGCGAGGACCGGGTGGCCTACGCCGTCGAGTGGATGTGGGACGAGTCCATCCCGGACCTCGTGGACGACCTCTTCGAGACCAACGGACCCCACGGAGGACCCAAAGAGACCGCGATGATGATGCACTTGGACCCCGAGAACGTCCGGACCGACAGACTGGAAGACGCCCGCGACGGCGGTCTGGTGGACTGGGCCAACAGCGACGACGCCTCCGTCCACGGCGCGCGAAACTTCTACGACGCCATCGACAACACCGACAACGGCGTGTTGGGCGACCAGACCGACGCCACGCCCGAGAAGGGCGCGAGACTCTTCGACGCCGCCAGCGAGCAGTTGGCCCGCCTGCTGGAGTGGCTGGACGACCGGCGCTTCGAGGACCTGATGGCGAAACCGCACGTGGACCCGCAACCGGGGAGTCGGCGGTAGGGACCGCTCTACGGGCGGACGCTCGGTGAGACGACCCACCGAAGACGGTCGGCCAACCAACCGCCAGTGAGGGCGCTCGACCAACCGCCAGCGAACGCCCGGCCCACCGACCGACAGGGTGGGATAAAGGGGCCGCCCGCTCGCGTTTATCTTGGTCGCCTCAGTGACCCCTATTCGAGCGCCGAACGAAGTGAGGCGCGAGAATATGTCACTGAGCGACCGCGAGCGGGCGGGGGCTTTCGAGGCGTTCGTCACCACGATTCCGGCGGTCGCTGTCGCGTTCCAACGAGACGTAACGAGTCGTCCCGAAGGGCAGTTACCTCGACGTAACCTCGTTTCACGCAGGTTAGCAAACGTATAATTCAGTCGCGGCCCACGCTTGGAACACGATGTCTGACTGCCTCGACGACGACGCCCCGCCGAGTGCGAAACTGGTCGTAAAAGTACTCGAATACAGCGACGACCCGCTGACTCAACAGCAGATTGCCACCCGAACGCGACTCTCTCCGCGGACGGTCCGGAGTTCCATCAAGCGCCTCAAAGACCGCGGGGTACTCGAAGAACGCGTCTACATCCCCGACGCGCGCAAGCAACTGTACGTTCTCACCGACTCCATCGAGGAGTGTCTACAGGCGGGCGACCGGACGGCCGAGAGCGCCGAAGCGGTCTAACCCGGTCGTCGCGGAACTCTTCTGTTCTCCCCGGACGTAGCGATACAATCTTTACAGCAACCTTTCCAATTTTTTAATATATACATGAGTGGTTTAGAGAAAGAATTTTGTTTGCCTAACGCTCGCTAGTCGTCCGCCGAGGGGTACTCGCGGCCGAGGTCCACGTCCGCGAGCGACGGGTCGCCGTCCGTCTCGTGGGTTCCGACCGGCGGGCGGTTGACCTCCGCGGCGGACTCGTCCGCCGCGGAGGTCCCCGTTTCGAGTTCGGTCATCTCGCCGTCGGCGTCTCGGGCGTCTCGGTCGATGCGCATCGAGCAGAACTCGACGCCGCACATCGAGCAAAAGCGCGCTTCCTTGTAGTTGTCGCCGGGGAGCGTCTGGTCGTGGTACGACCGGGCGCGCTCGGGGTCCAACGCGAGTTCGAACTGGCGCTCCCAGTCGAAGTCGTAGCGGGCCTCCGAGAGGGCGTCGTCCCAGTCGCGGGCACCCTCCCGGCCGTCGGCTACGTCGGCGGCGTGGGCCGCGATGCGGTAGGCGGCGAGTCCCTCGCGCACGTCCTCGGCGTCGGGCAGGCCGAGGTGTTCTTTGGGCGTGACGTAGCAGAGCATCGCCGCGCCCGCGCGGGCCGCCTCCGTCGCGCCGATGGCGCTGGTGATGTGGTCGTAGCCCGGCGCTACGTCGGTCACGAGGGGACCGAGGACGTAGAACGGCGCGCCGTCGCAGACCTCCTGCTGGCGTTCGACCTGCCCCGAAATCTGGTCCATCGGGACGTGGCCCGGTCCCTCGACCATGACTTGTACGCCGTGGTCCCACGCGGTCCGGGTCAACTCGCCGAGCGTCTCCAGTTCGGCGAACTGGGCGTCGTCGCCCGCGTCGGCGAGACACCCCGGCCGGAGACCGTCGCCGAGGCTGAAGGTCACGTCGTACTCCGCGAATATCTCGCAGATGGCCTCGAACGCGGCGTACAGCGGGTTTTGCGTGCCGTTCTCTTCCATCCACTGGGCCAGAATCGACCCGCCGCGCGAGACGATGCCGGTCTTTCGGCCGTCGGTCAGCGGCAGGTGTTCGGCGAGGACCCCGGCGTGGACGGTCATGTAATCGACGCCTTGGGCGGCCTGCTTCTCGATGACCTCCAACAGGAGGTCGGTGGTGATGTCCTCGACGCTCTCGGCGCGCTTGACCGCCTCGTAGACGGGCACCGTGCCGACGGGAACCGGCGAGTGTTCGACGTTGGTCTCTCGAACCCGGTCCAACTCCCCGCCGGTGCTGAGGTCCATCACGGTGTCTGCGCCGTAGTGAACCGCGGCGTGCAACTTCTCTAACTCCGCTTCGACGCCGCCTGCCTCGTCGCTGTTGCCGATGTTGGCGTTGACCTTCGTGGCGAACTCCCGGCCGATGACCATCGGGTCGAGTCGGTCGTGTTCGACGTTCGCGGGAATCACGGCCTGCCCGTCTGCGACCTGCTGGCGGACGAAATCGGGGTCTACCTGCTCGCGTTCGGCGACCCGTTCCATCGCGTCTGTCACCGTACCCTCTCGGGCGCGCTGTAACTGCGTCACGAATTACTAGGTTATACCACTAGATAATAAAATCGCCGGTCGGCCGGAAGTCGGCTACCCGACCGGCGCACCCGAAACGGGCGACAGCTTCAATGGCGATGCTGTGGAAGTGGCGTCAATGGCTACCCCGCGTCGATGGCGGTTCGTCCACGGCCAGACCGCGTGGATGCTCGCGACAGTCGTCGTCCTCGCGGCCCTCGACGCTCTCACGGCCCGCGTCTTTCTGGTCGCGTCACTGGTGGGCTTTCTCGTGATGATGGAGTTCACCGCTCCCTTCGACGTGACTCCGGCGTGGCGCAGGCGACTCAAGTGGTTCGTTCTGTTCGGTCTGCTCGTCTTCGCCTACTTGCTCGGCAAGCGCGTCCTCGCGCTCCTGCCGGAAGGAGGGTTCCCGTGAACCCCTCGGACCTCGACTGGTCGGACCTCGACTGGCCGCGGGTCGTCCTCGCGGCCCTCGTCGTCGCAGTCGTCGCCGCGGGCGCGACTGCGGCCACCACCTCGGACGCTCCGCTCGGCGCGTACAACTACGGGTGGGACGGCGCGTCGGCGCTCCGAACTCAGGCCGAAGCGGGCGGGACCGACCCGCAAGTGGCCCGGAACGCGGAGGCGTACCGCGCCGCGGACCCGGCCGAAACCGTGGCCGTCGTTCTCTCGCCCGACGAGTCGTACCGACCGACCGAAGTCGCGCCCGTCGTCGAGTTCGTCGCTCGCGGCGGCACCCTCGTCGTCGCGGCCGACTCCGGCCCTCACGCCGACGACTTGCTGGCGGCCGTGGGCGCTGACGCCCGCATCGACGGCGCGCCGGTCCGGGACGACCGGTACAACTACCGGACGCCCTCGCTTCCGGTGGCGACCAACGCCTCCGACCGCCGACTCGCCCGCGGCGTCTCGTCGCTCGCGCTGAACTACGGGACCGTCGTGGAACCGAACGGCGCGACGGTGCTGGTCAACACCTCCGAGTACGCCTACCTCGACCGCAACCGCAACGAGACCTTAGACCCCTCCGAGACGCCCGAGCGCCGCCCGGTGGCGACGGTCGAACGCGTCGGAGAGGGCCGGGTAGTGGTCGTGAGCGACCCGAGCGTCTTCGTCAACGCGATGATGGACCGGTCGGACAACCGCGCGTTCGCCCGGAACCTCCTCGGGACCGCCGACCGCGTTCTTCTGGACTACTCTCACTCGGCCGGGGTGCCGCCGCTGGTCGCGGCGACCCTCGCTTTGCGCGGGTCGCCACTCGCCCAAATCGGTCTCGGCGCGCTCGCGCTTGCTCTCGTCGGCGTCTGGTCGCGGCCGGAACTCCTGACGCGAGTCTCGACGCGCCTGCGCCGACCCGCCGCGGCGGACCGCGGCGAGTCGGCGTCCGAAACCGCGCCATCCGCGACCACCTCGCTCGCGCTCTCGACCGAGGAAGTCGTCGCGGCCGTCCGACGCCGACAGCCCGACTGGAGTGACGACCGAATTCGCAGAGTCGCCCGGCGAATCGACCGAATCGAGGGCGGTCGGTCCGGGCGAAAAGCGGGCACATCCGAGCGAGAGGGTGGCGAAACCGAGCGAGAGGCGCGCGAGAAATAACCCGTTACCGGCAAAAGACGTATCATCGGCCGTCCCGACACACTTGGCCGAATGACTGACCCCGCGGAACTCTACGAGGCGGTCGCCGACGAGACCGGTCGCGTCCTCGTGGGGAACGACGAAGCCGTCGAATTGCTGACTATCGCGCTTCTGACCGGCGGCCACGTCATCCTCGAAGGCGTTCCGGGCGTCGCCAAGACCACCATCGCTCGCCTGTTCGCCCGCACCATCGACTTGGAGTACAACCGGATTCAGATGATGCCCGACGTGCTTCCGGCCGACGTGACCGGGACCCACGTCTACCGGGAGACGACCGGTGAGTTCGAACTCCAGCGCGGTCCCGTCTTCGCCAACGTCGTGATGGTGGACGAAATCAACCGCGCGACCCCGAAGACCCAATCCGCCCTGCTCGAAGCCATGCAGGAACAGCAGGTCACCATCGAAGGCGACACTCACAACCTCCCGACGCCGTTTCTCGTCGTCGCCACCCAGAACCCCATCGAGATGGAAGGCACCTTCGAGTTGCCGAAAGCCCAGCGCGACCGGTTCCAGTTCAAACTCACCGTGGACATCCCGGACCGCGAGGAGGAACGAGCAATCTTAGACCGGTTCGACCGCGACCACGACCTTTCGCCCGACGACGTGGAACCGGTCGTCTCGGTCCGAGAACTGCAATCTGCCGCGGATACGGTTCGGGACGTTCACGTCGCCGAGTCGGTCCGCGAGTACGTCTTGGACGTGGTGGCCGCGACCCGAGAGAGTTCGCAGGTCGCCTACGGCGCGTCCCCACGGGCGACGCTGGCTTTCCTCCACGCGAGCAAGGCGCGGGCCGCCATCCACGGCCGCGACTACGTGATTCCCGACGACGTGAAGGCGCTGGCCGAACCCGTGCTGGTCCACCGCCTCGTCCTCGAAACCGACACCGAACTCGCGGACGTATCTCCGGCGGGCGTCGTCGGCGACGTGATGGACGACGTGGAACCGCCGGGCGGCGAGGCGGCGGTCGAACTCGCGGACCGGGCCAGTACCGACGCCACGGACTGACGGGTTCCGTCTCCGCACGTCTCTCACGACCGCCAGCGACACGTCACCAGATAGTCGTAGTCGGCATCGGCGGCATCGGCGTCGGTCTCCGACGCCGATGCCGCCGATGACGAGACCGATTCGGTCTCGACCGCTACGGGGCGGTCGAGACCCCGCGCGAGTCCGACCCCGAGGAACGACTGAATCGGGTGGTCGAAGCGGTCCACGCGTCCGAACGCGCTTCCGGTGACGCCCACCGTGACGCGCCGGTCGTCCGGGTCGGCGTCGAGTCGGTCCGCGAGTTCGAACTGCTCGGCCGCGCCGTCGGCGAGTTGGTCGGCCAGCGTCTCGGGGTCCTCGGCCAGCGACCCCGACAGTGCGCGCTCGAACTCCGCGACCAGTGCGAGACCGGCCGGTTCGAGGGTCACGCCGCGTTGCCTGTCGTCGCTCGTCACGAACGTTCGGGCGAGCGACTCGTCGTCGGGCAACTCGTAGTCGTCGCGCCGAGGCACGAACACCCGTTCGTCGCGGCTTGCGCGCTCGGGGGCCGGGACGTAGACCGTCTCGTCGGCCAGACCCAGTTCGGCGCGAATCGCGGTCCCGTTCTCGGCGAGGGCGGCGTAGACGCTCTCGCCGACGCTCGCGGGGAGGAACCGCTCGGGTGTGAGGTAGTAGGTCAGCACGCCAGCGAACAGGCCCGTGCCGCCGAGCGCGAACAGCACGTCCCTGCTGGCCGGGAGCGCGAGACCAGCGACCACCGCGAGCGCGCCGACCGCGAACAGGCCGAGGGCGGTCCGGCGGTGGCGCGCCCGCTTCGACCGGGCGTACTCGCGCCGGAGTTTGTCGTTCTCTTCCTCCAGCACGGCCACTCGCGCCCGGAGTCGCTCGGTCTCGGTCACGGCGTCGTCGCCCGAGCGGTCGGTGCCCGGAGACCCCGGCGAGTCGGCGTCGGCGGTCTGGGACCGCGAGGAACTCCGGCGACTCACGGGTCGGCCTCCACGAGGTCCAGCGCCACGAGTTCGTAGCGGTGGAGCGCGTAACTCACCAGTGCCACCGCGAGAGCTACCGCCAGCGCCGCGGGCCAGAGGTCGCCGGTCACGTCGCGGACGCCAGCGCCGACGCCGACCAACCCGGCGCTGGCCACGAGGAACGCGCCGACGGTCCGGAGCGTGGCGTTCCGGCCCACCGGCACCGCGAGTAGGGCAAACAGTCCGGCCTGCGCCGTCCCGACCGCCGCGGCGGTCGGAGACGGCGCGAGCGCGGCGAACAGAATCTGGCCCAACGCGAAGGCGTAGACGGGTCCCGCGAGCGCCCACGCGAGGACGAGCGCACCCGACGCGAGCGGCGCGGCGAGTCCGCCGGACGCGAGACCCCCGGCGACACCGCCGCCTGCCGCGACACCGCCGTTCATCGTCCCGATGCTCACGGCCAGCGCGCCCGCGGCGACGAGCGTGGCGACCCCGCTGGCGGGCGTTCGATGCTCGGACGCGGAGTCGCGGGTCGTCGGCTCTGTGCGCGCCGGGTCGCGGTTCGTGGATTCGTGGCTCGTGGATTCTCCGGACATGGTTACGTTTTGGGTCGGCGTCGTCGCTCGTCGAGGACGGCATCTACTCGGTTGCCCGGTGCGACTTCGAGGGCCGACACGCGGTCGAGGCGTTCGAGTCGGCGGCGGAACTCCTCGAACTCGACGTACCGGGCGTACGCCCGCTCGAAGTCGGCCAACCCTCCCGACTCGAAGAGGACGCCCGGCGCGAGAAACACCAGCACGCGGCCCCCGCCGCGGTGTAGAAGTTTGACCGTTTCCAGCGTCTCGGCGAGGTCGGCGTCGTCGGTCAACAGCACGCTCGAGTCGGCGTTCCGGAACCGAGAGTCGGCGACGCGAACCGTCTCGACCAGCGGCCGGTCGTCGAGTTGTGAGGCGTAGTCGTCGGCGCTCTCGACGTAGGGCCGGAGCGTGGCCGCGAAGTCGTCGGTGCCCGTGAGGTCCTCGGCCATCCGCCGGGCGGTCGCTGGCGTCACCGTCTGTTTCTGATTTCGCTCCGGGCCGCGGTCGGTCCCGGTCGGGGACGCCTCCCGAATCGCCCGGCGAACCTCGTCGTAGCGGTCCTCCTTCGCGCCGGGCCGGAGTAGCTCTGTCGCGCCTCCGTCGCCGACCGCGTAGAGACCCACGGGGTCGTCCCGGTCGTGGGCGTCCCGCGCGACGGCCAGCGCGACCTGCCGGAGGTAGTCGAGTTTGGTCGCGCCCTCGGGTCCGTCGCCGAGGGAGGCCCGGTGGTCGAAGACGATTGCGGTCGAGTTGGTGGTCTCGGTCTCGTACTCCCGGACGTAGGGTTCGCCCATCCGCGCGGTGGTCTTCCAGTCGATTTCGCTCGCGGGGTCGCCCGTGACGTACTTGCGGAGTTCCGCGAATTCGAGACCGCTCCCGCGTCGGCGCTCGCTCTGGCCGCCGTAGGCCGCGACGACTTGCTCGCCGCCCTCGCCGACGTGGAGGTCCCGCGGCCGTCGCGGTTCGACCGCGACGGTCCGGCCGGTGCCGTGGGTGAACCGCTGGCTGAACAGACCCGACGGGTCCGAGACGGTGACGCTCGGCGGGTCGAAGGCGTGGTCCCCGGCGACCTGCGCCTCGTAGGTATCGGTCCGTTCGGCCGCTATTTCGCCCGGCGGGAGCGTGACCGCCGGACCCCCGACCCGCGGGCGTTCGGACGCCGACTTTCCGGCGTCCGAACGCCCGATGTCGGAGTGCCCCGCGACCGAACGCCCCGTACCGGAGCGCCGCATCGACACCGGCGGTCGCTGTTCGACTCGGAGCGCCAGCGCCGACGGCCAAGCGAGTCGAACCCGGAACGACACGGGAATCGGTCGGCGGACGAGTGCCGCGGGTCGCTCGGTCTCCTGTTCGACACGGAGCGCCGAGCGAGTCGCGGCCGCGGCCCGGACGAAGGCGTACTGGCGCGACACCAACCACGCGCCGACACCTGCCGCTCCGACGACGAGTACGGGTCGTTCGAGGGCGACGGCCGAGAACGCGAGCAACGCGCCGACGACGGCCACCCCCCAGTAGCGCCGCTCTGCTCGCACGCCGGTCCCTAACTCCGTCGTCACCTTTGAAGATACCGGTCGTTCGAGCGGTAATGGCGGCTTTTCGGTCTCGGAGCGTAGAGCGCCGCGCGTCTCGAAGGCCCCGACCGAGGACGGTCGTGGGGTTCGACCGGAAGCGGTGGAACCGAGCATCCGCGGGCGGAAAGCACTGCCTAACCGGAGCAGGGAAATAGATACGTTTCCTAGAGAAATCTATTTATTGCTTTCACAATGACGGAGAATTCTCTATCGTAGAGGTTGCGAGCGGCGCGCGACCACGGTCGCGCGCCGCGAGCCGCCGCCGTCCTCCGAATCCGACGGCGCGCGATTCCCTCCGAGCGATTCGGGCGCGAGAAAAACAGTCACCTTCAATAAAACCCTCGTAGTTCATCTTTGCGTCTGCGACCCGTTCGTCCGTTCGGAGTGCGAGGAGACTGTCCCATGAGAGACCCGCTCGCCCGAGTCGCCGCGATAGCACGCCGCGTAGCGGTCGCTGTCCTCGTCGCGAGCCTCGTGACCGGGACGCTCGCCGGGGGTATCGTCGGGAACTCGTCGGGTGTCGAACCGGCGGGCGAGTCGCCGGGTCCCGGCGACTCGCCCGCCCTCGCCGACGCCCCGCGTTCGGCGGGCGCGGACTCGGCGAACGACGCCGCGTCCGAGCGAAACAACTCCACGCCCGGACAGGTCAACCCCGCGAACGTCGAGGAGAGCGACAGTCTCGGGAGCATGGAGGCGTGGCTAGCGAGCCAACTCGGGTCGCGCTTCGAGCGGAGTTCCGCCGAGTTGAGCGACGGCCAGTATGCCGCCGCGAAGAAGGCCGTCGGCGGCGAGTACAGCGACGAGTACGAACGCTACGCCGACATCGCCGACCGGATGGAGGGCGGGCCGACCGACCCCCAAGCCCTCGAACGCGCCCAGCGGAAACAGCGGGCGTTTCTGACCGCCGTCGAGCGATACGAGCGGACCTACGACCGCTACCGGACCGCCCGCGAGAACGGGAGCGAGGTCCGCGCGCGCCGATTCGCCCGCGAACTCCGCCGCCACGCCGAGCGAGTCCAGCGCCGCGGGAACGCACTGGGCGGTAGCCTCCGGGCGGCCGCGAACCAGACCGACGCCGACCTCACCGAAAGCCGCCGCGTCGTCCGCGAGCGGTCGGCCAACGTCACCGCCCGCCAGCGCGAAGTCGAACGCGAGTCGTTCGTCCGGACCGAGTTGACCGCGGCGGCGACCGACCGGACCGTCTCGTTCGCCGACCCGCTGGCCGTCACCGGGCGACTCCGGGCCGCGAACGGGACGCCGCTCGCGAACCGGACCGCGACGTTCCGCGTCGGCGCGACCAACCTCACCGCCACCACGAACGCGACCGGCGGGTTCCGACTCACCTACCGACCCACCGCGCTCGCGTCGAACGCCTCGTTCGTCTCGGTCCGGTTCGTCCCCGAGAGTCGCTCGCTCTACCGGACCTCGAACGCCTCGGTCCCCGTGAGCGTCCGGCAGGCCGACCCGACCGTCAGACTCGCGGCGACCCCCGACCGCGCCGCCTACAACCGAACCCTTCGCGTCCGGGGTACCGTCACCGTCGATGGCACTCCGGTCGCGGACGCGCCGGTCCGACTCACCGCGAGCGACGAGTTCGTCGGGAACGCCACCACCGCCGAGAACGGCACGTTCGCCCTCGCTGGCCGGTTCCCCGGAACCCCTGCCGAAAATCGGACGGAACTCGAAGTCTCGCTTCCGCTCGGAGACGCGGCGCTGTCGTCCGGAAACGCCACGGCGACGGTCCCGGTCGAACGCGTCGGAACCTCGCTCTCGCTCGACGCCTCGCGCGACGGGACGACGCTCCGGGCGACCGGCAGACTCACCGCCGACGACGGGGACCCGCTTTCGGACCGCGCGGTCCACGTCCGAGTCGGCGGCGCGGTGCTCGCGGTGGTCGAGACGGACGACGCGGGCCGGTACCGCGCGACGATTTCGGTCCCGAAGTCCGCCCGGCGAGACGGGAACGTGACCGCGAACGCGACCTTCGACGGGAACCGCGGCCTGACCCCGGCGCGGGCCAGCGAGCGAATCGGGTTCCCGCCGTCGGGCGGTCCGGAGTCGGTCCTCGAAACCGCGGTTCTGGCCGCCGTGACCGCGCCGTGGTGGGCGCTCCTGCTCGCCGGGTCGGGAATCGCGGTGGCCGCGTACCTCGCCGTCGGTCGGTTCCGGCCGACCCGCGACGAGGGGGCCGAGAGTGGGCCGACTCCCACCGAACTCGACGCTGGAGTCGGCGAGTTCGCCGACTCCGGCGGTCGGTTCCCCGACGAAACCTCGGGCGCGTCTCGGACTCACCTCTTGGCGCTGGCCCGCCAGCGACTCGACCGCGGGGACCCCGAGTCGGCCGCCAGCACGGTGTACGCCGCAGTCCGTCGCCGACTCGCGGTCGAAATCGAGACCGACCCCGCCGTCACTCACGTCGAACTCTACGCTCGCTGTCGTGACGCCGGACTCCCCGAGGACCGACTCGACGACCTTCGAGAGGTCACGCAGGCCTACGAGCGCGCCCAGTTCTCGTCGCACCGACTCCCGACCGAGACGGCGGCGGACGCGCTCCGGGCCGGGTCGTCGCTGGTCGAAGAGAGCGAGATAGACGCCGACGCGACGGCGAGGGGAGCGGACTGATGCTCGACGCCCGGACCCTCCGGTTGATGGTTCCCGGCCCGGTCCGACGCCTCCCCGCGGACCTCGCGGCGGTGCTGGCGCTCGACGCGGCGGCCTGTCTCGCCGTCTTCCTGCCGGTGGTCTCGGAGTCGCCGGGCCGGGCCGGTCTCGGACTCGCGTTCGCGTTCCTCGCGCCGGGGTACGCGCTCGCGGCCGCGCTGTTTCCGGAGCGCGCCGAAACGGGTGCCGACCTCTCCGAGGACGCGCCGCGGGACGACGACGTTTTCCGGCGACTCCGGCGCGGGAGCGTCGGCGGGTGGGAGCGCCTCGCGCTCTCGGTCGGTCTGAGTCTCGTGGTCGTTCCGCTCGTCGGCGTGGCGCTCAACTTCACACCGTTCGGCATCCGACTCGTGCCGGTCGTAGTCTCGGTGGGCGCGTTCACGGCCGCCGCGTCGGTGTTCGCCGCGGTTCGCCGGTGGAACCTCCCGCCGGAGCGTCGGTTTCGCGTCCCGTACCGGGAGTGGTACGCCGAGGCGCGGGCCGGACTACTCGGGGGCGAGACTCGGACCGACCGGGCGCTGAACGTCGCGCTCGCGGTGTCGCTAGTGCTGGCGCTCGGGAGCGTCGGGTACGCGGTCACGTCGCCGAAACCGAGCCAGCAGTACACCGAGTTCTACCTGCTCTCGGAGGCCGACGACGGCCGACTCGTCGCCGACGACTACCCGACCGAGTTCGCCCGCGGCGAGGGCAAGCCCCTGACCGTCGGCGTCACGAACCGCGAGGGCGAGCGGACCAACTACACCGTCGTCGTGGAACTCCAGCGAGTCGCGGGCGGGCCGAACGACTCGCGCGTCGTGGAGCGCCGGGACCTCCACCGATTCCGGGTCGTCCTCGGCCCGAACGAGACGTGGCACCACCGCCACACCGTCGAACCGACGATGACCGGACCGAGCCTCCGGCTCCAGTACTTGCTCTATCGCGGTTCCGCGCCCGCGGAACCGCGCGCGGCCAGCGCGTACGAGGAGACCAACCTCTGGGTAAACGTCACCCGCGAGGGAGCGGGGAATCGGAGTCGGTGACAGTTCGGTAGCGCCGTCGCCGACCGCCCGACTCGGGCGGTCGGCGACAGCGCGGTCAGTACCGGTCGGCGAGCGACGACACGTCGCTCGCCTCGGCGAACAGGACCTGATGGACGTTCATCGGCCAGACGGCGAGGGGGTCGGTCGTCCCCTCCTCGGCGAACGGTTCCTCGAAGATTTTGTGGCGCGCGACGGTCTCGAATCCGCGGTCGGCGAGCGAGTCTGGCAGGTCGGGTCTCGGGTGCAGGCCCTCGTAGTCGTCCAGCAGGTCCCGGACGTAGAGTCCGATGGCGGTGACGCGACTCACCTCGTCGCGGACCGCCTCGAAGTTCTCGTCGTCCAGCACCTCGAAGACGCCATTGAGCAGGGCGTAGTCGAAGAAGTCCTCGCCGTAGTCGAGTCGGTCGGTCGCGTCGGCCTGTTCGAAGGTCAGGGTAATCTTCTCGTGGGGTGACTCGGCGAGTTTCCGGGCGTTCCGGACGCGCGACTCGTTGAGGTCCACGCCGACGATTTCCATCGGCGCGCCGTCGTACCCCGTCTGGGTCCATCGCCCCGCGACGAACTCGGCGACTCGCTGGGTCACGTCGCCGTCGCCGCACCCGAGGTCCAGAATCCGCGAGGCGTCGGTGGCCGCGAACCGACCCCACTCGACCGGCGGGTGGAACCACGCCTTCCGGCGCTTGAGGAACGCCCACTTCCGCCGGTCGATGGGTCTGTCCATCGACCGGTAGTAGGCTTGGGCGTCGGCGAGGAACTCCTCGGACTGGTTCTCGGCGTGTTCGCGGTGGGCGCGGCAGTGCCGGTCGTTGTCCCACCGGCGCTCCGCTCGCTCGTCGGAGTAGTCCGCGATGGCGGCCATCGGGTCCTCGACCAACCCCCACGATTCGAGTTCGGCGAAGTCCTCGGTCGTCGGTATCCGCATGGCACTCCCTTCAATCTTCGAAGGTTTCTACGTTCGGGCGGGCTTCGGGTCGTCCGTCTCAGCGGTCGTCGCGGGCATTCCGACGCAGACGACGCCGAAGGAGACGGAAATCGCGGAAACCGCCGAAAAGAAGTCTCAGAAAGCCCCGCCCGGTCGCGGCCTGTAGCCGCGACCGGGCGGGCTTTACCCCACGGTGGCCGACCAGCCAAGCGTTTCTTTCTGAAAGAATGATTTCTAATCAGTAAAGAACGAAATACATACTTTAAAGAAACATTTCTCTTTCTCTACCCTCAAAACGCCAGTCGCTTCCGGAGCAGGTTCTCGCCGAGTTCGACCGACGCCAGACGCTCGGCGATGCGCTCGCCCGCCCCGCCGTAGTCGTAGGGGTTTTCGCACTCGGCGGCGCGCCGTCGGACCGACTCGTCGGTCAGCGCGCGCTCGACGGCCTCGCGTATCCGCTCGCGGTCGTGTGGCACCGAAATCGTGTTGTCCGCGCGCTCGCGGCCCTCCTGTCGCGGTCCCACGTCCACGACGGGCAGGTCGAACGACGGCGCTTCGATGACGCCGCTACTGGAGTTGCCGACCATCGCGTCCGCGGCGGCCATCAGGCCGAGGTAGTCCGCGCGCGGGAGGCTATCGAACGTCCGGATGCCGCGCTCGGCCGCGAACTCGTCGATGACGGCTATCATCCGGCGGCCGCCCGCGTCGGAGTTGGGGTAGACCACGACCGGGCGAGCGCCCGCGTCGGTGACGGCCTCCAGCGTGGCCCGCATCTGGTCGCCCGCCGCGTCGGGCATCGTCGTGACCGGATGCTGGACCACGAGCGCGAGCGGTCCGTCCGCGTCGAGACCGTACTTCGAGACCACCGACTCGGGGTCGGCGTACTCGCCGTCCAGCACCGCGTCGAGACCCGGCGCGCCGACCGTGGTGACGCGCCACTCCTCCTCGCCGAGGTTGCGCACGCGCTCGGCGCTCTTCTCCGAGACGGGGAAGTGGAGGTGAGCGAACTTCGTGAGGGCGTGCCTGATGCTGTCGTCGATTATCGCGCCGTGCATCGAGTCGCCGCCGTGGACGTGCGCGACGGGGACGTTCATGTGCGCCGCCGCGAGACCCGCCGCCAGCGCCTCGTCGCGGTCCCCGAGGACCAGCACCACGTCGGGGTCGATGCTCCCCAGCGCCTCGGCCACCCCCTCGGTGCCGAGACCGAGCGACTTCGCCATCGAGAGACCCGTGTCGCCCGCGACCAGCGTGTGGACCGTCTCGGTCACGTCGAAGCCGTCGGCCCGAATCTCCTCGACGGTGTTGCCGTGTTCGGGCGAGAGGTGCATCCCGGTGGCGACGGTTCGGAGCGCCACCCCCTCGGTGTCGCGTATCGCCGCCATCGAGGACTGGAGCAGACCGTACTCCGCCCGAGTCCCGGTGACGACGGCGACGACTCGCTCGTCGCCGTCGTCGGCCCCCGAACCGCCGGTGTCGGCGTCGTCACCGCGCCTCGTCGCGTCGCCTCTCTCCCCCGTCATACCGACTCGCGCACCTCCCTGACGAGGCTGAACGCCTCGGCCGCCTCGACGCCCGCGGCGGCCCCTCGCGTCCGGGCGCGAGCGCGCAGGCTCTCGGCCGAGCGCGGGTGCGGAAACTCGCGGGTTTCGGACTCGTACTCGGCGAACGCCTCGACTTTGGCGTCGAGGTGGTCCGAAACATCGACGTAGACGTTCGGTGCGAACTGGGGTCGGTCCCCGCCGGTCCAGTCGGTCGAAGACGGCACCTCGTAGGCCAGCACTCGCTCGACGCCAGACCCCGGCCGGGTCGCCACCAGCGTCGAGTCGTAGAGCGCGCGGTGGTCGGCGTTGACCTCCCGGTCGGAGTGGGTGTAGACGACTTCGGGCCGGTACTGCTCGACTGCCTCCTCCACGACGGCGTTGACCTCGACGTGTGGTACGTCGTCCAGACGCATGTCCGGAAGGTCGCCGAAGTGGACCTCCGAGACCCCGAGTCGGCGGGCACAGGCCTCGGTCTCCCGGCGCTTCTGGGCCACCAGCGACTCGTCGTCGTACTGCTGGGTCGCGCCCTCGGTCACGACGAGGACGTGAACCTCGTGGCCCGCGTCGGCGTGCTTCGAGAGCGTCCCGCCAGCGCCAAGCACCTCGTCGTCCGGATGGGCCGCCACCGCGAGGACGGTCCGCTCGCCCGCGCTACTCACTCCGCTCACCCCCGCTCTCGGCCGTCTCGCTCGCCGGGGGACCGTCCGCCCGCGTCTCCATCTCGGGGTCTCCCTCGGCGTCCACCTCAACGTCCACCGCGTCGGCGGTAATCGCCTCGCCGGGGTCTAAGGTCTCGCGCGCGCGCCCGCCGACGACCGCCTCGTAGTGTCGCGGGGCCACCCCGTCCGCGGGCCGGGTGACGGCGACGTTCTCGCGGGTCAGCGACTCGCCCGATTCGACGCGCTCGGCGGCGTGGAGGCTCTTTCGGATGACCGACCGGTTCTCTCGTTCCTCGTCGGTCGGGACCTTCTCGGGACTCCCCATCGCGGTGGCCGCCTCCCGGACCAGCGACACCGCCCGGTCGAGTTCGTCGGGTTCCAGCGACGCCCGGTGGTCCGGACCCGGAAGGCGCTTGCTCAGCGTGAAGTGCTTCTCCACGACAGTCGCGCCCGCCGCGACCGCGAAGGCGGGCGTCTCGGGGGCCGTGGTGTGGTCTGAGTAGCCCACCGGCACCGGGAGTTCCTCGTCCATCGTCCCCATCGCCCGCAGGTTGGCGTCGGCCATCTCGGTCGGGTACGCCGACGTGCAGTGGAGAAAGACCAGCGGCACGTCCGGGTTCGCCGACCGAATCGCCTCGAACGCCTCGCGCACCTCGTCCAAGGTCCCCATCCCGGTACTCACGACCATCGGCGTGTCGAACTCGGCGACGTGTTCGAGTAGGGGGTAGTTGTCGAGTTCGCCCGACCCGATTTTGAACACCGGCACTCCGAGGTCGGCCAGCAGGTCGGCGCTCCGGGCGTCGAACGGCGTCGAGAGGAACGTAATCCCGCGGTCGTCGCAGTAGTCCTGCAGGTGTTCGTGGTCGGCCCGCGACAGTTCGTAGTTCTCCAGCATCTCGTACTGGGACCGGTCGTCGGTGGTCTCGTCCTGATAGTCGGCCTTCGGCGCGCTCTCGGTCACCAACCTGTCGGCCGCGAACGTCTGGAACTTCACGGCGTCGGCCCCGCTCTCGGCGGCCACCTCGACCAGTCGTTCGGCCATCTCCACCTCCCCGTTGTGGTTGACTCCCGCTTCCGCGACGAAGTACGCCGATTCGGGGTCGTCCACCACGTCTCGAAACGAACGCATGGAGTGTACAGCAACGTTTCTCCCTATAGGTTCTTCGTCGTCCCCGAGATTCAAGCGGGTCGGCGTCGTGGCGGTGGGCATGCGAGTCGTCTTCGTCACGCACAACGACCTCGGGTTGGCCTGCTTGGAGGAACTGGACGCGCTCGGCGCGGACATCCGGGGAATCTTCACCCGGCCTCGGCGCGAGGACATCGCCGACCAGACCGACTTGGCGGCGTTCGCCGACGACCGGGGCGTTCCGCTCCACGAGACCGAATCGGTCAACGACGACCCGTCCCGCGGGCGAATCGCCGACTGCGACCCGGACCTGCTGTTCGTCGTCGGGTGGTCGCGCCTCGTGAAGCAGGAGGTCCTCGACATTCCCGAAGTCGCGGCGCTCGGGATGCACCCCGCACCGCTCCCGCGGGGCCGTGGCCGCGCGCCAATCGCGTGGAGTCTCGTCAAGGGTCTCGACCGGACCGCGCTCTCGTTTTTCCATCTGGTCGAGGAGGCCGACGCCGGTGACTTGGTGGGCCAGCACCCCATCGAAATCGACCGCGAGGACGACGCCGCAACCCTCTACGAGAAGGTGGTTGCGGCCGGGCGCGACCTGATTCGGACCTACTACCCCCAGTTCGAGGACGGCGCGGTCCCCCGGCGACCGCAGGACGACGACGCCGCGACGTGGTGGCCCAAGCGCACGCCCGACCACGGACTCGTGGACTGGACCCGGCCGCCCGGCGAGGTGTACGACTGGATTCGGGGTCAGACGCATCCCTACCCCGGCGCGTTCTCGTTCGTGAACGACCACCGCGTCACAATCTGGGCCGCGAACCCGCCGGACGACGAGTCGGCGTTCTGCCGACCGGGTGAGATTCTCCACCGGGAAGGGGATACCCTCGCGGTCGGCGCGTGGGAGGGGAGCGTCGAACTCACTCGCTTGCAGGTCGGCGACGGCGACGAGATTCCGGCGGGCGAACTGGTAGAGCGGTTCGACGTGGAAGTGGGCGACCGGTTCGAGAACGCCCGCGACAGACGGTCGTAGCGGGAGCATCGGCGAAAACGGGTCCGCGCGGGCCGAGCGCCGTGCGCTCGGCCCGCGCTTCGAGCATTATATATGATGTTTCGCGCGAGCGCGAGCGAGCTCGGACCGTCGAGTACGCCGCCGTCAGTACGACGACAGCGACCCGAACTCGGCGTCCTCGTCGGCGTCGTCCTCGTGGCGCACGTCCACGTCCACGAAGTACGTCTCGCCGTCCACCTCGATTCGGGCGTTGTCGAACGGCGGGAACGTCAGCGCCCGGAGTCGGTCGAGCAGTTCTTTCACGGTGTACTCGGCGTCTGCGTCGAGTTCGCAGAGGTCCGTGAACTCGCGCTTTCGGTGGGTGGTCGCCCGGTCGTCGTCCTGCGGTTCGGTCTCGACGGTGCCCGATTCCACGTCGGGCCACGCCTCGGTGAACACCTCGAAGCAGGCGCGTTCGAGGCGCTCGTAGAGGTCCCGGCCGGTGTCGTCGAAGCGCTTTTCGACGCGCTCGCGGGCGATTACGTCGCCGGTGTCCACGCCGTCGTCCATGTAGTGGAGCGTCGCCCCGGCGGGGTGGCCCTCCACGATGCTCCAGACGTTCGGGTTGAAGCCTCTCGTCTCGGGGAGCAGGCCCGGGTGGAGGTTGAGACACCCCTTCTCGGGCACCGCCAGAATCTCGGGCGGGACGATGTGCTGGAACCCCACCGCGACCACAACCTCGGGTTCGAGGTCCGCGACGAGCGACAACTGGTCGGCCTCGGTCAGCATCGCCCGGACCGCCACCGACTCGCGGTCGCAGAGCCAGTCGTACACCTCGCGGCCGACGTTGTTCGCGCCGAGGAAGACGACTTCGGTCGGGTCGGTCATGCCAGTCACGTCACCTCGTCCAGCGAGACCCGCCTGTCCTCTCTGTCCGCGATGCGACCGGCGATAAGGGTGCGAACCACGTCCAGCGTCTCGTCGGGGTCCAGCGCCGGGTCGCCCGACCGGACCGTCTCCACGAACCGCCAGAGGGTGCGCCGGAACGCGGTGAAGTTGTCCCGGAGGTCGTAGCGACCGGTCCGCTCGGTGCCGTAGAACTCCACCGAGAAGGTCATCGGCACGTCGCCCAAGGTATCGACCTGCACGAGCGTTCCGCCGTCCATCCGAATCGCGGCCGAGGTGTGTCCGTTCGCGGCGTCCCGGTCCGCGGCATCCCCCTCCGCAGGGTGCCCCTCCGAAACGTCCCCGCCGGTCGCCGTCTCGACGGCGACCGGACGCTGGTCTAAGACGCCGAAGATGGCGTCTAGCATGTGCGCGCCGTACTTCGGCCAGTCGTTGATGACCGTGCCGCGAACGAGTTCGATGCGGCCGAACCGGTCGGTGTGCGCTCGGGGTTCGTCGAGGGCTTGGGCGTATCGCATCCCCGAACAGGACATCAACTGGCCGCGTTCGAGGTAGGGCCGGAAGTCGGCGAGTTCTCCGGGGTCCATCGTCAGCGGCTTGTCGCAGAACACGGGAATCCCGCGTTCGAGCAACGGCAGGACCATCTCGGCGTGGGTCTCGTAGTCGTCGCGGGCGACGATTACGGCGTCCACCGCGTCGCCGAGCGATTCGAGGTCCGGAGCGGCGTTCGGGATTCGGGCCGCCTCGCGGAGTCGGTCGGTCTCGGCGTCGTCTTGGGTCCACGCGTGGGTGACGCGCACGCCGGGAAAGCCGAACTCCGAGGCGTCCTTCTCCCGGAGGTAGTCGTGGATGACCCCCCAGTCGGTCCGCTCGAACCCCTCGTCCGAATAGCCGTTGACGATGGACGCGAACGAGTAGGGGTGTCCGTTGCCCGGACTCACGCCGACGATTCCCAAATCGAGGTCGTCTACCACACCGTCCACCCCCCGTCGAGGACGATGTTCTGGCCGGTCATCCACTTACTGGCGTCGGAGGCGAGGTAGGCCACGATGCCCTTCATGTCGGTGTCGTCGCCCATCCGACCCAGCGGCGTCCGGTGTTCGTAGTTCGGGACGAACACCTCTTCGTAGTCCTCCACGTCCTCCATCTCCTCGCTGTAGAACCCGCCGGGACTGACGGAGTTGACCCGAATCCCCTCGCTTGCGAGATACGACGCCAGCCACCGACTGAACTGGATGACGCCCGCCTTCGCCGACCCGTAGGTCGGCGGGTTGTTGATGTCGCTGTCGCCGTAGACGCGGTGGTCGGGCGCGACGACGCTGTAGTGACTCCCGATGTTGATGATGGTACCGGCGTCGCTCTCGCGGATGGCCGGGAGCGCCGCCTGCGAGCAGAAGAACGTCTGGGTCAGGACGCCTTCGAGCGTCTGCTCCCACTCGTCTCTGGTCAACTCCTCGAACGGGACGCCGTAGCCGCTGGCGTTGTACGCGTTGTTGACCAGCACGTCTATCTTGCCGAACCGGTCTACGACTTCTTCGACCATCTCCTCGACCGCTTGCTCGTCGGTCACGTCCACCGAGACGGCCATCGCCTCGTTGTAGCGGTCGGTGAGTTCGTCGGCTTTCTCCCGGCAGTCCTCGTAGGTCCGGGAGGCGACCACGACGTTCGCGCCCGCCTCGGCCAGCGCGTCGCACATCTGGGACCCGAGTTTGCCCGGGCCGCCGGTCACGACGGCGACTCGTCCGGTCAGGTCGAACAGGTCCCAAATCGTTCCGTCTTCGGGTTCACTCATGGATACCTTCCTCCAGTAGCAGTTCCGCGAGTCCGAAGTCGAACTCCGTGTCGATGTCCACCGCTCGCTCGCGGGGCATCGTGACCGCGCCCGCCTCGCCGAACAGCAGGCCGGTCCCCTCCTCGGGCAGGCGGTCGATTTCGAAGGCGTACACCGCGCCGGTGAGTTCGTAGCCGTCGGGTTGCTCCTGCCGGGGGAGCCACGGGTCGGCCCCCTCCACGAACGGTTCCGGTTCGCCGTCGCGGATGTCCCAGAGTCGGTGTGGACTCGGGTCCGCTTCGGTGAACGTCGCCACCGAGTCGTAGTCGGCCGACGGGTCTGCGAGGCGGTCCAGACACCGGCGCACGTCGCCGGGCGTCCGGAGCGGACACGTCGGTTCGAGCATCACCATGTACTCGGCCGTCTCACCCTCCGCGCGGAGTTCGCCGACGAGGTGCCGGAGGGCGTCCACCACCAGCGAGTCGTCTTCGGCCAGCGAGTCGGGTCTCTCGACCACCTCCGCACCCCACTCGCGCGCCGTCGAAGCGATGTCGTCGTCGTCGGTCGTCACGACGGTCCGGTCGATTTCGGGCGTCTCGGCGGCCACGTCTATCGGCCACGCGACCAGCGGTTTGCCCGCCAGCGACCGGCGATTCTTGTTCGGTACTGTCGTACTTCCCCCACGGGCGGGGACTGCGGCGACTACCCGCTTGTCGTCTATCATCTGACCCCCGGTGCTGGTTCAATAGCGTCCCGTATAACTGTTCAGGGCGGTCTGCGGGGTCGTGGGCGGGAATCAGGGGGTTCGGGAATCGCGGTGCTGTGCGGTCGCTGTGCTGATTGGTTCGGTGGTCGTCCTCGGAGTCGTCGCTGTCTCGGTCGTCGTGACCGGAGTCGCCAGTGACGGCACTGCAGGGGTCGGAGACCCGGAGTCTTCCTCGAAAGTCCCCCGGTCGCCCCGCTGTCGTCGAAAATCTCCGATGTTCGGGGTGACGAGAGCGTCGCTAGTGTAAACCCCGGCCGGTTCGACCTCGGACGTAGGCGACGGCGAGTCGGTCGCGGACCGGCGACTGCCGAAGTCGCGTCCGTATTAGAGAAACCTATACAATTCTAAAACAATTATAAATATTGTTTTAAGGATTGAGAAAGTGTCTCAGGCCCCTCTCCGCCGTCAGCAAATCGTCCACCCGCCGTCCACCACGAGGTTGTGGCCGGTGACGTACCGCGAGGCGTCGGACGCCAGATAGACGACGGCCCCCTCGAAGTCCTCTGGGGTCGCCATCCGGCCCAACGGGGTCCGGTCCTCGTAGCGGTCCACGAACTCAGGGTGCTGGTCGTCGAACACGCCGCCGGGACTGACCGCGTTCACGCGGACGCCGTGTTCGCCGAGATACGACGCCATGTAGCGCGTCAGGTTCAAGATGCCGCCCTTGATGGCCGAATACTCGACGGGACTGGTCATCTCGGTGCCCTCGTACACCGAGAAGTCCGGGGCCTGCACGCCGTAGGTCGACCCGAAGTTCACGATGCTCCCGCCGTCGGGTTGGTCCATCATTGCCCGCGAGACGGCGCGAGCGGCTACGAAGTAGCTATCGAGGTGGAGTTCCACGTTCTCGCGGAAGTCCGCGGCGGTCACGTCCTCGTAGCGCCGCCCGTAGTTCTCGTTTCGCGGGTACGAGCAGTTGACGAACGCGTCGATGCGTCCGTGGCGGTCCAGCACCGTCTCTACCAACCCGACCACGGAATCCTCGTCGGTTATATCGACGCGACAGAACTCCGCGCGCTCTCCGAGTTCGTCCGCGAGTGCTTCGCCCCGTTCTACCGCGGCGTCCGCGACGACGACCGTCGCGCCGTGGTCGGCGAGTCCCTCGCAGAGCGCGGTCCCGATGAGTCCCGCACCTCCGGCGACGACTGCGATGCTGTCCGACAGGTCGAATGCGCCCCCCATACGTCGCTTCTCACCGTACCGCGGGAAAATAGTTCGGGCGAGATGCGGGGATGATGTGGTTGCCGTGGCGGTTCGCTTCTGCGGTTTCGTCGGTCCGACGCTGGTGGTCGCGGTTGTAGTGCTGTGCGGTGTGAGTAATCCGACGGCAGTGGTCGGTGTCGATGAAGTCGTACGGTTCCCGGAATTCCCGCACCGCTACAGCTACCGCAGGAACTGCGACGAAGAAGTCCTCGAAAGCCCCCGCCCACGGTAGTTCGTCGCGCTGGGCGAATCCCGTCGGTTGGTCGGCCGAGCGTTCGCTCGTGGTCCGGTCCGCCGAGCGTTCGCGGCGGAGAGCGGGTAGTCGAATCCGGTCTCACGCCCCGAAACGCTCACTCCCGGTCGCCGACGAACACCATGTAGTCGCTCTCTTCGTCGTCGTCTATCACCTGCTGGAAGTCGTTGAGGTTCTCCATCAGGTACTCGTAGAGGTCCGAGTGCTGGAAGTCCTCGACTTCGAGACAGAGGTGGGTGAGCAGTTCGTAGAAGTCCAGTCCGAAGAACCACGCCGCCTCCGGCGAGAACCCCACGCGGTCGAACGCTTCCGCGACGGACTCTCTGGTGAACTGCTGGAGGCCGACGGGCGGAATCGAGTGGCGGACCGCCTGCTCGGGTATCGCCCGGTGGACCATCGAGGACATCGAGTCGGCGTTCATCACGCCGATACCGACGTTCCCGTCCGGGTCCAGCATCTCGTGGGCCAGTCGGAGGTCACGCATCGAGTGAGGTACCATCTCCAGATAGCCGAAGAACGTCACCACGTCGAACGTCGCGTCGGGGTTGCGGTCGGCGTACTCGTCTATCGGTCGCTGTTCGAGTTCGACGCCGAGAACGTCGCGCGCGACCGAGACGCACTGGTCGCTGATTTCGAGACCGACGGCGTCCCACCCCTGCGATTCGAGGTAGTTGATGGATGCACCGACGCCACACCCCACGTCCAGCCATCGACCTTGCTCGGCGTCTACGTGGTCCAACACGAAGTCGATTTTCGGCTTGGTGATGTTCTCCAGTCGGTACTGGATTTGGTCCTCGTCGGTGTAGATGCTGGCGAACTCGGTGTCGGTCTCGTAGTACTCGTTGAGAACGTCGTCCGGGAGTCGCGGCGTCTGGTAGACGTGCGAGCAGTGGTCACACTGGGCGTACTCGTAGCCGAACATCTCGCGCACGATGTCGGTCTCGGTCGAACCGCAGACGTAGCACTCTTCCACCTCGACGTTCGCTCGCTCGCGGAACTCGCGGGCACGCTGGCGCTTGGCCGAGACTCGCTCTCGGAGATTCGAGAGGTCCCGGTGCTTGAATTCCCGCGGGTCCACCGGCTTTCCGTGGAACGTCTTCACGACCCACTCACCCCCCGACCGGACGGCCCCCCGTCGGACTCGCTGACCGTAGTTGTCCCCCTACGACTGTTAATTCGGATACTCCTAACCGGATTTCGCATATTGTCCAACCAGAGGCACGACACCCACCCACTTATACTTACCATATAATTGACAATTCTGTTACGATAGATAGTCCGGGGTTAGGGGGTCACGGCGAGAGGTCGAACGTCGCGCCCCCGTGGGGAAACTCGTTGCAGTCCGTTCGCGGGAGGGCCAACCGCGAGTTCCGGAACCGCTCGGGAGTCGCACGACCGGAAACCGTCGTGAACGCCGCGTCACACCCGACCGCTTCGAGGAGACTCTTCGTCTCGTCGGTGAACGTCCGGTCGCTCCCGTAGGGGTACGCGAACAGTCTCGCCGACAGACCTCCGACGCGTTCGGCCAGCGTCTCGAACGACGAGGCAATCTCGGCACGCTGGTCGGCCGACGAGAGGCGCGAGAGGACGGGATGGCCGACCGAGTGGGCACCGACCACCATCCCGTCGTCGCGGAGTTGCCGGAGTTGGTCCCCCGAGAGGTAGTAGTCGTCGGCGCTCGGTCCGCCCCCAAAGCTCGCCTCCACCGCGTCGAGTACGTCGCCGAGTCGGTCGTAGGGCACCTCGAAGTTGAGGACGCGCTTGAACGTCGTCAGCGCGTCGTCTGTCGAACGGCCGCCGTAGGGGTCGCCAACGGTCCCTCCGTCCGCGTCGGCGAACTCGCCTTCCGCAAGCACGTCGAATAGCGCGTCTCTGAGTTCGGTCGCGCCGTGTCGTCCCGCCAGCGAGTGGACGCGATGCACCGGAAGTACCCCGTTGCCGACCAGCGGTCCGGTCGGAACGAAGAACACGCCGAAGAGGTCCCGAGACCGGAGTTCGGGCAGGACCCACTCGTAGTGGTCGGCCAACCCGTCGTCGAACGTGAGAACTACCGCGTCGTCGGGCGGCGACCGGTCGTTTTCTGACGACCGGTCGCCGGTCGCACAGGCCAGAAACGTCTCGCGGTCCACGAAGTCGTACTCCGCTTCGAGGTGGTCCAACTGTCGCCGGAAGTCCTCCAGCGCGAGGTGGTAGTAGCCGTGGGGCGGCCTGTCGGACGACGGCCGGACGTAGTGGTACATCACCACCTGCATCGTCACCCCTCGACCATCGTCTCGTAGGCCGACGTGTTCTCTATCATGGCGATAATCTCGGACTTCGAGAGCGGGTCTACGTCCGCGGAGGTGTACTCGGCGTCGAGCGAGTTCCGACTCTCGTAGTCCAGCGGGTCGTAGCCGCAGTCCTCGATGAGCGGCGTGATGACGAACATCTCGTCTAACTCTATCGTCTGCTGAATCTCGTCCTTCGAGATGAGTTTCTCGTGGATGCGCTCGCCGGGCCGCTTGCCGGTCTTGTGAATCTCGACCTCCGAGGGGTCGTAGCCGAACTGCGGGGCGTACTCGGTCCGCATCGCCTCCGCGAGGTCCATCAGTCGGAAGACCGGCATCTTGAGAACGAACGTCTCGCCGCCCTCCATGCGCTCGTAGGCGTCGAACACCAAGTCGGTCGCCTCCTCGATTGGCATGATGAACCGCGTCATCTCCCGGTTGGTGACGGTCATCGGCCCGCCGTCGCTGATTTGGTCGAGGAACAGCGGGACGACCGACCCGCTGGACCCGAAGACGTTGCCGAACCGGACGCATCCGAACTCGGTGTTCTGTTCGCCCTTGTAGGTATTCGCGGCGATAGTCAACCGCTCGGAGAGGAGTTTCGTCGCGCCCATCACCGAAGTCGGGTTCGACGCCTTGTCGGTGCTTATCGTGACGAAGGCTTCGACGTTCTCCTCCATCGCGGCCCGGATGAGGTTCTGTGTCCCGAGCGCGTTCGTCTGGACCGTCTCGAAGGGGTTGTACTCGTTGAGTCCGACGTGCTTGAGCGCCGCGGCGTGAAACACCACGTCGATGTCCTCCATCGCCATCTCCAGTCGGTTTCGGTCGCGCACGTCGCCGAGCAGGAATCGAAGTCGGTCCGAGTCGAGTGTGGTCTTCAGGTCGAACAGGCCCGCCTCGTCGTTGTCGAAGACGCGCACGACCGCAGGCTCCTCGTAGTCGAGCAGTCGCTCGACCAACTCGGAGCCAATCGACCCGCACCCCCCAGTGACGAGTACTTGTTTGTTCTCTAAGTCCGTCATCCCGACCGCAGTACCACAGAACAGCTAATAAATTTCCGGGAAGGTTTGAGATAGTCGTGAGCGATTCGCGCGTTTACGCTCTGCCGACCGCCGCTCGAACCGCTTCGGCGATGTGGTCGGTCCCCGACTGCGACAGTTCGGGGTACATCGGCAACGAGAGGACCCGCGATGAGATGTCGTCGGTGACGGGCAGGGCCGCCGACCCGTGGCGCTCCCGGTAGTGGCCGGTTCGGTGAACCGGCGGGTCCCAGTACACCTTCGAGGCGACGTTTTTCGACGCTAACGTCTCGATAATCGCGTCCCTGTCGAGGGAATCGTCGAGCGTCACGGTGTAGAGTTGGTTGACGTGCCGACCGGACCCGTCGCCGGTGTGGGGTTCGATGCCGTCGATTCGGCCGATTTCGTCGGTCAGGCGGTCGGCGGCGCGCCGCCGACCGCCGACGAGACGCTCGATTTTGTCGAGTTGCGCGCACCCGATGGCCGCAACCACGTCCGCCATTCGGTAGTTCGTCCCGGCCGAGACGTACCGACCGCTGTCGGCCGACCCGAAGTAGTCGCCCGACACCCGGCCGTGCGAGCGATACAGTCTGAGTCGCTCGGCCACGTCGTCGTCGTCGGTCACGACGGCACCGCCCTCGCCGGTGGCGACGACCTTGTTCTGACAGAAACTCAGCGCGGCGCTGTCGCCGAACGTCCCGACCATCCGGCCGTCGGCGTCGGCACCGAGCGCTTCGGCGGCGTCCTCGACGACGGTCACGTCGCGTTCCCGAGCGACCTCCACGATTCGGTCGATTTTGCAGGCGGCCCCGTAGGGGTGGACCGGCAGGACGGCGGCCGTCGAGGGCGAGATTGCGTCCCGGACGGCTTCCGGGTCGAGTCCGTAGGTGTCGCGCTCGATGTCGGCGAACACGGGTGTCGCACCCACCAACTCCACGACGTTGGCCGTGGCGACGAACGTGAACGAGGGGACGATTACCTCGTCGCCCGGTCCGACGCCGTGAGCGACCAGCGCGCTTTCGAGGGCCGTCGTGCCGGAGTTGACGGTTATCGCGTGTTCGACCCCGAGATACTCCTCCAGTCGGTCCTCGAACTCCGACACGTACGGTCCCTTCGCCCAGTACCCCCCGCGACAGATAGATTCGACGGCGTTGCGGACCTCGCCGCCGTCCCACGAAATCTCGAACAGCGGTATTTCGTCTGGCATCGCTTCGGACGCCATTCAACGACCGGGGGTTTAGGCTTTGTCGCGGCCGGTTCGCTTGCGGCCGGAATCAGTCCGCGCTCGCGGTCGGCGGCGATTTCGGAGCCACAAAACGAGTCGTTACCGGAACCGCGCGCTTTCCTCCGACGGTTTCGGTCGTTTCGGTCGCGCTCTCGGACGGAGTTCAACGGACGAATACCGGAACTTCGCGCGTCGATAATCGGCGTTACCGCGATATTCGGGCTAAATAGGCACGATAACGCCTGTAGCCGTAGTTCTACGGAACACGTAACTAAGTATCTCATGATGTAACTCGTGCAGGAGTCGAGCGGGGGGAAACGACACGCATGAAGAACGTAGAGGAGCAACCAGTCTCCGCCGAGGAGACCCAAAAACCGACAGTCGCCATCGACGCGACGAACGCGACTCCGGCCGAAGTCGCCCGGACGAGTCTCCGCGCGAAGATACGGGACCATCCCGTCCTCGTCAGTCACGACGGGAACGCGACTCCGGAGTCGATTCGAATCGCCGACCGAGCGGGTGCGCTCGTCCTCGACACGTCGGACTCGACCGAGGGGACTCAATCGACGCTCGTGAAAGTCGCCAAAACGTACGGCTTCTGCGGGCTGATTTGGCACGGCGTGCCGTCCGAACCGATAGACTACGACCGGAGTATCCACGACTTCGAGAACTCCGAGGAGTACGTCGTGTCGGCGGCTATCGGGTCGGCGGCGACCGAAGGAACGGGGTCCCGAACCGAGGTGTTGGTCGCTATCCCGGCCTACAACGAGGCCGAGACCATCGGCGAAGTCGTCACGGAAGTCCGGCAGTTCGCCGACCGGGTGGTCGTCGTGGACGACGGGAGCGGCGACGACACCGCCGAACGCGCCGAACAAGCGGGCGCGAGGGTCGTCGTCCACCGACGGAATCAGGGCTACGGCGGGGCGCTCCAGACCGCCTTCGAGGAGGCCGACCGCCTCGGTGTCGAGCATCTGGTGATACTCGACGGCGACGGCCAACACGACCCGGCGGACGTTCCGAAGTTGGTCGAGACTCAGCGCGAGACCGGCGCGGAAATCGTCGTCGGGAGTCGGTTCCTCGGTGACAGCGACGTGCCGCTCTACCGGCGGTTCGGTCTGTTCGTGGTTAACACGCTGACCAACGTCGGACTCGGCGCGTTCCGGCCCGAGTCGTGGATACGCGACACCCAGAGCGGCTTTCGGGCCTACGACGCCGACGCGATTCGGTCGATTGCCGAGGACGACTCCATCGGGACCCAGATGAGCGCCAGCACGGACATCATCCACCACGCGTTCAACCGGAACTACTCCGTCGAGGAGGTCGGCACCCGAATCACCTACGACGGCGAGAACGCGAACAGTCAGCATCCGCTCTCCCACGGCGTGGTCTTGATTCGGAACATCCTCACGCTCATCGAACAGGAGCGACCCATCATGCTCATCGGGGTGCCGGGGTTCGTGGCGACGTTCGTCGGGTTCGGACTCGGCTACTGGGCGCTCACCAACCTGTTTCGGTCGGGTGACTTCCCGGTCGGACTCGCCATCGCGTCGGTGTTTTTCGTCCTCGCGGGGGGACTGGCCTGCTTCTCGGCGGTCATCCTCCACTCCATCGAGGTCCACCTCGGGTGAGCGCCGGAGTCGCGTTCGTCGCGTCGGTGTTGGTGGTGGTCGCCGTCGCGTTCTCGCTCCTTCTGGTCGGACGCGGCGTCCCCTCCGGTTCGGAACTCGACCGGTAGATTCGAAGCCCGCCGTTGGCGTACACCTTCGACAGACCCTCGTCGCGGTCGAGTCGCCGGAAGTCCTGTGGGGTGTACCGCCAATACTCGGGGTAGTCGGGGTGGAGCGACGGGTAGTACGTTTCGAGACGCCGAGTCACGAGGAGGTAGCTTCCGGTTCGGTTCGGCGTGGCGAACGTCGAAGCGTTGTGGTAGCCGAAGTGCCGTGGTATCGGTCGCTCCGTGTACGCCCTCGGATTAGGGGAGACGCCGAGGAAAGCGTGTTCCCAGCGACGGCTAAACCCGTAGGCCAACCGGTTTTCGTCCCGGTGGTCCACGAACCACTCCATCCCGTCGAGTCGGGTCTCGGGGACGTGCGTCGTCGTCTCGCGCTGGAGAGGCGAGTTGTAGACGCCGAACGCGACCAGACTGAACAGGACGACGACGAGAGTCACGACCACGGCGTCCCGCCTGCCGAACGACCGGCCGGACCCGGCGGCGTAGACGTACGCCGCCGTCGCCGCGAGCAAGACGGCGAAGAACTCGGCGAACTTGAGCAGTCGCGTCCACGTCAGCATGATTGGCTTGACGAGGAACGCCGCCGCCAGCGCGGAGAAGAGCGCGAATCCGGCGACCCAGAAGAGGTCCTGCCAGCGGAGTTCCCGCTCGCCGTACCGGACGTGGTAGGCGAGATAGAGGACGACGACCACGGTGCCGACCATGAGGACGATTTCGGACCCCTTCCGGAAGACGACGACCGCCAGCAGGTCCACGGGGTCTAGCGGTACGTTCCGGAGCGCGTTCGAGTACTCGCCGAGTTGCGACGTGCCGATGCCCAAGAGCAACGACCCGAGCATGCTCAGGGTCATGGTCAGAATCTTCAGGAACGAGTAGTACCACGAGACGAACACCACGCCGACGGCGACGGGTATCGTGACCACCGACAGCGACTGCTTGACCGGGAGTCGCTCGCCGTGCCACCGCGCGGCGGCGAGTTTCGACGCCGCCACGAGCGCGACGGTGAACAGGCCGAGCAGAGTCGTGACGGGGTGAGTGAAGACGAAGTAACAGAAGACCAGCGCGACCAGCGCCGCGAACCGGTTGCGCGACCGGCGGACGCTGAATAGCGCGTAGAGCAAAAGCGGATAGAGGCTGAAACTCAGCATGTTCGGGCCGAAGTACACCTCCGAGCGCTTGAAAACGGGCAGGAGCGCGAACGGAACGAGATAGTGGAACGCGGCGGGTTCGTCGGTCACGCGAACGCCGAGCGCCAAGATGCCGAGCCAGTAGGCCACCGAGAAGACGGGCGCGACGACGTTCTTGACCGCGTAGTAGTCCAGTCCCGTCACCTCCATCACCATCACCGCGTGGACGTGGATGCCGGGGTAGTAGTTGCCCTCGTTGACGTGGCCGTTTTCGAGGATTTCGAGGACCCGACCGAGGTGGGTGAACATGTCGCCGCCGCCGTAGGCCGCGTAGCCCCGAACGACGGGCATCAACAGCAGGAAGACGTTGGAAAACAGCATGACTCCGACGCCGAGCGCGAGATACCGCTTCCGGTGGGCCACGTCTTTCGACCGGAGGGCGACGACGGCCCCGAGGACGAAGGTGGCGACGAGACCCCACCAGAACCACCACGGGTACGCGGCGTAGATGGAGACTTCGTAGCCGGTGGCGCTCGAAGAGGCCGCAGTCGCGCCTAAGACTGCGAGTAGCGCGAACGCGACCGTGCCGAGTGTCTTGAGTACTTTCTCCCCCACGCTCGTCCCCCGAGTTCCCCGTTCGACTGCCGTCCCGCGGCGGTTTCGCATCTCGCGTCGATTCTCGCCGCTCGCGTCGGCTGGAGCGTTGTAGGCCGTTCGACGACGACCGGGATAAGTATACTGTCCGTCGTCGGGTTCTCGGGTCTGAGGGTCCGTGTTCCGGCCCGTCCGTTTCGGGGTTCGTGCGGCGCGTGCGGGTGCGACCGCGGAGCGCGTCGCACCCGCACGCTCGCGTGACCGCGAGCGGGCGGTCCCACCCCGCCGGTTGGTCCCCCGAGCGTTCGCGGTGGTTCGGTCGGCCGTCGCGCGACCGGTCGTCGGCACCTCCGACGCGCAAAGGAAATCTATATCCCCTCTAATAAATTGAGAATGTCTTTCTAAGCAATCTAAATATTGTCTAAAGACAGGGAAAGATGTCTACCGGCGAATCGGAATCTGGCCCACCGCCGAGCGATTTTCCGGGACGTGGATGCCCAGTCGCTCGAACACCTCGGGGAGTTCGCGGTTCGACTGGTCTAGGACCTCCGTCAGCGAGACGACGGTGGCGTCGTCCAGCAACCACCGGGCGGTCAACAGCGCCGTGGACATCCCGCCCACCACGAAGTCCAGCGTCGGGTCCGCGACGTAGAGGACCTCCGCCGAGACGCCGCGGGAGACGACTTCCACGTCGTCCCTGTCGAGTTCGAAGGCCTTCCGACTCTCGCGGGGGTGGTACTTCAGGCCGACGCGGTAGCCCCGTTCGGTCAGGCGGTCCACCAGCGTCTCCAGCGTCTCGACGTAGCGCGGGACCCGGTTCA
Source organism: Halorussus caseinilyticus (assembly GCF_029338395.1). Lineage (NCBI taxonomy): Archaea > Methanobacteriati > Methanobacteriota > Halobacteria > Halobacteriales > Haladaptataceae > Halorussus > Halorussus caseinilyticus. The sequence goes on along the minus strand of NZ_CP119810.1, from coordinate 339,552 downwards.
CGTAGTTCGAGTGAGTCACGAACACCAGCGCGTCGAGTCTGTCGAGAACGTCGTCAACGTCGTTGCGTTCGACGTAGCGGCCGAACCAGTCGGCGTCCGCGAGCGACAGCACCGACTCGCGGGGTATCCGGGAGACCGGCCGGTCGCGCAACTCCGCCAAGAGGTGGTCGGGGAAGACGGCCCGCACCTCGTCTATCCAGTCGGTCGTGCCGAGGATTCGGGGGTTCCTGCGCCACGGCCCGTAGAAGAGTTTGGCCTTGAGATAGCCGAGGCGGGTCCACTCGTCCGCCGGAGGGAACCGGGCGTAGGCGGCGGTGCCGTCCTCGACGTAGACCCGGCGCACGTCGTCGCTCAGCGCGTCGAAGGCGGCTTGGGACTCCGGGCGGTGGTCGTTGAACGAGTAGAACTCGTCGGGCCGCTCGCGGTTCACGTACCGCCGGACGCGCACGCTGTTTACCTTCTTTCGGACCTCGCCGCGCCGTCCGGTCGTGTCCAGCGTCCCCGGAAGCGACTCCATCCGGTCGAAGGGTACGTCCTCGCCGACTTCGAGCGAGCGCAGTAACTCCGACATGTCCGAATCGCGGACGCTCAGCAGGTGTCGCTCGCGGTCCGACCCGTCGCGCTCGCGGTCCGTGGCCGCGAGCGCGCTGGCGAGGACGACGTGGTACGGCGTGTGGACGAGGTAGAGCGACTTCATCTGGACCCCCTCGGCGTCCGCGTCGGCGGCGTCGGCCGCGACGGTTCACCGTCGCGGCCGTGCCTGAAGCCGGAGCGTCTGGAACGCACGGAGCGCGTGGAGCGCATGCCACACCAGACTATGGTCTCGTACAATAGCGTAACGGCGACCACCGGACTTTTCCGCTCACGGCGCTGTCAACCCGCCGAGAGCTATTTGAGCGTCCCCGTCGTCGCACCGTCGGGGGAGCATGAGAGGCGACGACTCGACGCTCGACTTCGGCGTCATGTGTACCGGGACGACGTTCGAGGACTGGCAGGCCGACTGTATCCGTCACCTCCTCGACGTGAAGGGCGTCCGCCCGAGACTGCTCGTCGTGGACGAGCGACGGGCGGGCGTGGGGGACGAGACCGGCGGACAGACCGACGACCGAATCCGCGAATCCCGACTCGGCCGGGTCGCGGGGAAGGCGCGTTCACTGGCCGAACTCGTCCGGTCGGAGGGCGCGAGCGAGACGGTGAACAAAGTCGCGTGGCGCTTGCGCAAGCGACGTGCGGACGACGGCGAGGCCCGGACCCCGGTGGACCTCGCCGACGAGTTGGCGGGCGTCGAACGACTCCACTGCGAGGTGCGCGAGGAGGGGTACGCCGAGTACTTCGCCGAGTCGGACGTGGACCGGATTCGGGAGTTCGACCTCGACTTCCTCCTGCGGTTCGCGTTCGGCATCGTGAAAGGCGAGATACTCGACGCGCCCCGGTACGGAATCTGGTCGTTCCACCACGACGACGAACGGAAGTACCGCGGCGTCCCGCCGTGCTTCTGGGAGATACGCGAGGCCGACCCGGTGACGGGCGCGGTGTTACAGCGACTCACCGAGCGACTCGACGGCGGCGTCGTCCTCCGGCGGGGCCACTTCCCGACGATTCCGTTCTCGTGGACCGCGAATCTGGACCAAGCCCTCTACGGAACCACCCGGTGGCCCGCGCAGGTCGCCACCGACCTCCTGAACGGCAACGGCGACTACGTGGACCGGTCGCCCTCGAAGACCGACGCGCCGGTCTACCGCGCGCCGAGTCCCGGTCAGATTCTGCGGTTCGACGCCGCGCGCGCCGCGGCGATGGCCCGCGAACTGACCCGCGGGTACGAGAAGTGGAGCATCGGCGTCTCGGACGCGCCAATCGAGCGGTTCGCCGACGACTCGCAGGCGACGGTCCAGTGGTACTCCTCGCCGCGCGCCGACGAGTTCGTCGCCGACCCGTTCCCGGCGGAGATAGACGGCCGAACGTACGTCTTCTACGAGCGGTACTCCTACGCGGACGAGACCGGCGACATCGCCTACGCGACCGTAGACGGCCCGAATCCGACCGTCGGCACCGCCCTCGGCAGGGACTGTCACCTCTCGTACCCCTACCTGTTCCGTCACGACGGGACGCTCTACGCGACGCCCGAGACCCACGAGGCGAACGAAATCGCGCTCTACCGGGTCGAGTCGCCCGACGAGTGGGTGCGCGAGCAGACCCTGATTCCCGACGTGGCGGGCGTGGACCCGACGCCGGTCCGCCGCGACGGGCGGTGGTGGTTGTTCTTCACCAAACAGGACGACATGGTGAACACCAACCTCCACCTCTGGCACGCCCCGGACCTGACCGGCCCGTGGCGACCCCACGAGAACAACCCGGTCGAGACCGACGTTCGGTCCGCGAGACCCGCGGGAACGCCGTGGGTGTCGGACGGCGACCTGTACCGCCCGGCTCAGTACTGCGCCGACTGGTACGGGAAGAAAATCGTCGTCAACCGCGTGACCGAACTCACGCCCGAGACGTTCGGGGAGGAACCCGTCGCCGAAATCGCGCCGAGCGAGGACGGTCCCCTCCCGGCCGGACGACACACCATCTCGTCGGGCGGCGGCCTGACGCTCATCGACGGCCACCGATTCGTCTGGAACGCCTACAACGTCCGGCGGACCGCCGACCAGTTGGCCCGGAACCTCGGTTTCGGGGGGTAGCGCCGCCGCGAGTATCGCGGCGGCGCTACCAACTCTCGGCCAACAGGTCGGCGTAGGCCGCCGCGGTTCGTCCGGCCGCGTCGTCCCACGAGTACCCGACCGCAGTCTCGTAGTTGCGACGACCCATCGCGGCCGCGTCCTGCGACAGGATTTCGCGCATGGCCCGCGTCAGGTTGTCGGGTCTGTCGGAGTCGTCGGACCGGTCCGACGACTCCGACGAGTTCGACGCGCCCGATTTTTTGGAGTCGTAGAGGACGCCCCCCGCCTCGCCAACCACGTCCGGGAGACACCCCGACGCCGGGGCGACGACCGCGTTGCCGAACGACATGGCGAGCAGGACGCTCCCCGAAGTGAAGATGTCCCGGAAGGGGAAGACAACGGCGTCGGCCGCGTTCATGTACGTCTGCACGTCCTCGTCGGGGACGTATTCGAGGACCGACAGCACTCGGTCGTCGGCGTCCGCGCGGTCGGCGACTCGCTCGCGCAACTCGTCGTCGGTCGCGTTTCCGGCGACCACGAGGCGGGCGTCGGCGTCGAGTCGGCCGAACGCCTCCACGAGTTCGGGTACCTGCTTGTAGGGTCGGATGCGCCCGAAGTAGAGGAAGACGAACTCCTCGGGGCCGAGTCCGAGTCGTTCTCTGGCGGTCCGGCGGTCGATTTCGTCGTCGTAGTCCGCGGCGTAGTGGCCGTGGGGAATCGTCACGAGGTCGGCGCGTTCGTCTCCCGAGAGGTCGTACTCCGCGGCGAGTCGGCGGCGCGCGCTCGGCCAGTGGACGAACACCCGGTCGAAGACGCGTCTGACGAGGTGTCGCTTGCAGAATCGCTCGAATTCGGGGCGTCTGCGCTCGTGTTCGACCAGATTGTGGGCGGTCCAGACGACTCGGGTGCCGACCAGTCGCGCGAGGAGTAGACCCACGAGGAACACCGCGGCCTTCGCCACGCTCCGGAGTCGGCCGTCGGCGACGAGGTAGGGCGAAATCCAGTGGAGGTGAACCACGTCCGGCACCCCCTCGGAGGCGACGGTGCGAACCGTCCGGAGGGGGTACCCGCTCGCCAGCGTCACCGAGACGCCGCGGTCTTCGAGCGCGGCGGCCAGATTCGCCTGATACGGGTTCGAGTCGAAGTGGGGCAGGTGCAACGCCTGCAACTCGCTGGCCGACTCGCGTTCGCGGGTGCGGTCGCTCGCGCGTTCGCGCTCGCTCTCGGGCCTCCCCGCAGACGGTTCTGCGCGCCCGCGCGACGACTCGCTCACGTTCCACCCTGCGGGTTGGCGGCGTTCGCTTCGCTCGCGTCTGCCTCTTCGGGTCGCTCGTCGGTGTCCCACGTCACGATGTTGCGACCACGGAGGAAGTTCGAGAGACCGACGACCAGACTGTAGTTCAGGAGCGCGAAGTAGTGGGCCGCCTGCAACGGAAGCGGCGCGGTCCGACCCCGGCGCTTCGCGGCCTCGGTTAGACCGACCGAGAGCGCGAACGCCGCGAACCCGCCAGCGAACGCGAGGTGAAGCCCAGTCGGTTCGAGAAGCGCCAGCAAGAGCGCCGACGACCCAGCGACGCCCAACGCGACCGGCGTCAACCACAGCAGGGCGGTCCGCGACCAGAGCTTGACCGAGTAGGTGCCGTACTCCGCCGGATTCAGCAACTCCGAGAACGCAGACAGGGTGTGCCACGACCGGGTGGTGATGCGGTTCTCGGCGTCGCGCTGGGAGTCGAGCGAGTCGCGGGCCTGTTCGCGCGCAATCGCGTCGGGCGCGAACTTCACTTGCTTACCGCGGGACCGAATCGCCAGCGGTTCGCCGAAGTCGCTCATCAGGTCCGCCGAGAGGGGCACGTATTCGTCGGCCCGGACCGCGTAAATCGCGCCGTTGCCCTTCACGACGGACCCGGTTCGGGATTCGGAGCGCTGGACGAACCGCTCGAACCGCCGGTAGACGGGGATGCCGCCGGTGTCGTCGCCGACGTTCTCGTAGTGAAGTCCGCCGACGACGCACCCCACGTCGTCGTCGAACTCGGCGACGAGTCGGCGTATCGCGTCGGGTTCGTACATGCTGTTTGCGTCGGAGAAGACCAGAATCTCGCCGTCTGCCTGCTCCGCGACGACGTTCTGGCACTGGGTCTTGCCGACCCGCCCTTCGACTCGAATCAGTTCGACGCCCTCGTCGGCGTAGGACCGAACGATGTCGTCGGTGGCGTCGTTCGACGCGTCGGAGAAGACGAGCAGTTCTAACTGCTCGTCGGGGTAGTCGAGTTCGAGGCTGTTCTCTATCTTCTCGGCGATGACATCCTCCTCGTTGTACGCCGCGACGATAAGCGAGACAGACGGGAGGTCCGACTCGTCGCCGTCCGATTCGGCAGTAATACCAATGCTTTTAGAATTGTTTAGCTCGTATTCGGAATTGTTTAGTGATGTTTCAGCCTCTTCTTTATTTTCTCCGGCGCTTTCGGGGCGCTTCGCGGACTCCGGTCCGCGAAGCGCCCGAGAAGCGCGACCAAGACCGGATAGAGGACGTTCGTGTACAATACCGTGAGCAACGACCCGGCGAGCGCGGCCCGCAGGAACGCGATTACGGTTCTCATCCACCGTAACGGCAACTCCCGAGTATAAAAATCTCGGTAGATATTTGAATAGGTTTGCGGCGGGTAAACGGAGTCGGCCGGGCGTCGTCTACTCCGCGGTGGTTGCGGAGTCGGTCGTCTCGGTGTCTTTCTCCTCGGTCGTCGTCTCGGTCCCCCCTCCGGCGGTCGTTTCCTCTGCGGTGGTCGCCTCGGTCTCTTCTCGCGTCGTCGTCTCCGGCCGCGGCGTCATCCCCGTCTCGGTGCCGCCCCAGTCGTTGGGTCTCCGTCGCTCCGAGAAGAGCGCCAACTTGTCGAAGTAGACGTGGTTGTCCGCGGGCGGGTGCCACCCGCCGCCCCAGTAGCAGTCGAACCAGTACTCGCCGATTCGAAGTCGGGGCACGTCGCGGAACCGGAGGTCGCTCACGTCTAGCGCACGCTCGCCGTTCACCCATCCTTTCAGTACGCCGTCGTCTTCGCCGGGGGTGTTGAGTCGCAGATAGTTATCGATTCGGTACCACTTGCCGACGTGCAGTCGCCCAGCGTCGGAGTCGTTCCACTCGAAGATGTCACCGTACGGCCCACCCATCTCGGCGTGATAGACGTAGCTCGAAAGCTGAATCGGGTGGTCGTCGTCGTAACTCGGATGGAAGTACATCCGCGCGGACCATCCGTTCGTCCCGTCGGCCTCCCGGCCGCCCCACCCCGCTTGCCCGTAGGTCCCCGACGGTCCGGGTAACTTCCCGCCGCCGTGCGAGAGGTCGAACGTCTCGGCGAAACGGAGGTAGTAGCGCGCGTGCAACTCGTCGGGTTCGGGGTAGCCCGCCTCGTCGAATCGGTAGTGAAGCGACGTGCCGTAGTGTCTGCCCTCGGGGAACGTCACCCGGAGCGAGTTCGACTCGGAGACGACGCCGCGCTCGTCGATTTCGACGTTCTCCGTCACGTCGAGTTCCGTGAACTTCTCCAGCGAATCGCGGGTGTCGAACGACATCCGAACGAACTGATCGGGAAACTCCACGTCGCGTTCGGTCGTGGTGGCTTCTTCCGTGGTGGTCTCCGCGTCGGTCGTCGTCGCTTCTTCGGCGGTGGTCTCGCTCGTCTGCTCCGTGTCGGTCGCCCGGTCTCGCACGCCCATCCGCGTGCGCTCGCCGTCGCGTCCGGCGTACGCGAGACTCCCGCCACCCACGACTGCGCCGAGGCCGAGAAGAACCCGTCGTCGCGTCGGTTTCATCGTTACTCCCGGTCCAGTCGCATCCGGCGATTGGGCCGTAATCGGTGCTAGAGGCTCCAATACGTATAAAAGAGGTGTAAGTGTGCAGATAGTTTCGGCGCGATTCGAGGTCAGTCCGAGTACTGGCGACTGTAGAGGTCGGCGTAAGTACCCTCGTTGTCGAGTAGCGCGTCGTGACTCCCCTTCTCGGCGATGTGGCCGTTCTCGATTGTGTTAATCTGGTCGGCGTTCCGGATGGTCGAAAGCTGGTGAGCTATCGTGATGACGGCGTATTCGCGGTCCATCGACTCGATTCCGGCCTGCACTCGCTCTTCGGTCACGGAGTCCAAGTCGCTGGTCGCCTCGTCCAACACGAGGATTTCGGCGTCCTCCTTCAGGAGCGCGCGGGCGAGGGCGATGCGCTGTTTCTGGCCCCCGGAGAGACGGACGCCCTCCTCGCCGAGTTGGGTGTCGAACCCGTCGGGAAGCGAGTCGAGGAACTCGTTCACCTCGGCGATGTCGCACGCTCGGGCAACCTCCTCGCGCGACGCCGACCGGTTGCCGACCGTGAGGTTGTACCAGAGGGTGTCGTCGAAGACGTACGGGTCCTGCCTGACGATGGCCAACTTCGAGCGCCATTCTTTCAAGTCGATGTCGGAAATCGGACAACCGTCGGCGACGATTTCGCCCTCGTCGGGGAGGTACATTCGACTCAGCAGCGAGACGACGGTCGATTTCCCGGCCCCCGACTGGCCGACGAACGCGACGAACTCGCCCTTCGAGACCGAGAACGAGACGCTATCGAGGACTCGCTCGCCGGTCGGATACGAGAACGACACGTCGCGGAACGCCACTTCGTTCACTTCGCCGATGTCCTCGAAATCGCCGTTGGCCGGTTCCTGATTCCGCTGGAGGTCCTCGATGAACTCGTTCGTCCTGACGACGTGCGGAAGGTTCCCCTCCAACTGGTAGACGCGGTGGTTGAGCATGCTCAGTATCGGTGCGAGTCGGAACATGGCGAACAGGAACACGCCGAGCATCCCGAGGTTCATCGACGTGAACGTGACCGCGAGGTAGATGAGAACGAAGATGGAGATTGCACTGGCGAACTGGTAGACGTTGTTGACTGCGGCCTCGTTGCGTCGGAGACGCACCGTCGCGCCCACGAACGTATCGACTGCCTCCCGGAAGTCCCGACGAACTTCGTCGGTGACGCCGAACAGTTTCACCTCCCGGATGCCCTGCGTTCCGGCTTGTGCGGCCTGCTGTATTCGCTCGTTCGCTTCGGTAACTCGGTCGCCGACGGAGTACCCGGACTCCAGTCCGTACCGGATTCCGACCGCGACCGCGGCCAACACGACGCCGGTCACGAGCGTCAGCACGGGAGCGAGGTACAACGCGATGGCACCGTACATCCCGGCCAAGAGCGCCCGCTCCAGCAGTTTCACGAACCACGAGACGCTCCGACCGGCGTACTTCGACTGCGTGACGATGGCGTTCAGTATCTCGTCGGACCCGCTCCGGTTGAAGTACGCGATTCGCGCTCCGAGCGCCGAGTCGAACGCCCGTCGTTTCAGGTCGCCCTCGTAGTAGGTCCGGAGTGCCTGCCCCAACCACATCACGCCGAACCCGGAGGCGTACCGGACGCCCATCACGACGACGACGCCCGCCACGACGGATTCGAGCGTGAACGGGACGCCGAGAGTAGCGTAGACGCGGGCGAACGCGCCCACTACCCCGCCCTCGGCAGACGCGGTTCCTCCGGATTGAATCATCTCGATTATCGGAATCAGAAAGCTGAGTCCGATGCCTTCGAGGAGCGCGGCGACGACCCCGAGGGTCAGTATCGACCCCATCAGGAGCGGTCGGTACGTCAGTATCTCTCGAAGCGCGGCCAACTTCTCGGTGTTCGAAATATCCCCAGTCATTCTCCCCCAGTCGGTTGATTGGCTAACCACACGGCGCGTCTTATATCTGGGCCTCGGTTACACGCCCGGGCGAGCGACCGACGCCGACGCCACGGAAGTTACGGTCCGGTATGGAGTCGTTACCGTCGCGCTACGATGCGGGAGACGGCGGCGAGTAGTTCGTCGCCGACTCGCTCGTGAGCGTTCTCGTCCCGAACCGTCCGCGCCGCGTTCCGTCCTAATCGCTCGCGTAACGACTCGTCGGCGAGGAGTTTCTCGACCGCTCGCCGGTAACTCGCGTCGCCGTCGTCCGGGACAAGCAGTCCCGTCCTGCCGTGGGAAATCTGCTCGCCGATGCCGTACGCCGGGTTTGCGATTACCGGGAGTCCGGCGGCCTGCGCTTCGAGAATCACGTTCGGATAGCCGTCGATGTACGACTTGTAGACGAACACGTCGGCCGCGGCGAGTAGCGAGGGAACGTCGTCTACGTATCCCAACAGGTGGATTCGCTCGGCGGTCTCGTCCGGGACGCGGGTCTCGACGTAGGTTTCGAGCGCGTCGAGATACGTCCCGTCGCCAGCGACCACGTAGGTCACGTCGTCGTTCTCGGCGAGTACGTCGGCTACGGCGTCGATGATTTCGACCGTGCCGCGACACTTGCCCTCGAAATCGAGGTTGGTCACGGTGACGAGGACGCGGTTCCCGGCGAGGTCTACATCCGACTCGTCCGGTCGGTCGGCGTTCCGGAACTCCGCCGCGTCCACGGGGTTGTACACCGTCGCGGTCGCCCGGTTCGGGTAGGTCGTTCCGAACTCGATTCGCTCGCGCAGGTCCTCGGAGACGGTCACGTAGCCGGTGGCGACCCGATACGTGAGACGCGTCAGGAGGTGGTAGAGCAGGAACACCGCGGTGCGGGCGTACTCGTCGTCGCTCCGGAGTTCGTCCAATCTGTCGGCGTGCTGTCGGTAGATGTCCCCGTTCACCCGCACGACGAGGGGTACCCGATAGAGACCCGCGAGTAACACGGAGACCAGACCGAGGACCCCGGTTCCGTTGTAGAGCAGTATCGCGTCCACCTCCGACTCGCGGAAGACGCCGACTCCACGGACGACTGCGCGGACGAACTTGGCGACTGGACCCGTCCCCTCGAACGAGAGGATTCGGCCGGGCGCGTTCGTGGCTTCCAGCGGCGTCACTAACTCCTCGGACCGCATGTCGGTGAACCCCAGAACCGTCGGTCTACCCCCTGACATACTGACCTGCGTCGGCGTGGCGGTACGACTCCTCCGCGCTTAACTGTGCTGGCGGTCGGCGTCCGACAGCGACGAGAAACGTCTAGACGAAAGTGCGCACCTCACAACTCACCAACACCAAACGAGACGTTTCGGTAAATATTTAAAATGTCTACAAAGCATTGAAAACTGCATGGCACGCGACGAAACGGCACGCGAGTCCGAATCAGAGACATCGCTACTCGACCGGCGGAGTTACCTCCAACTCGCGGGTGCGGCCGCCGCATCCGTCGCCGGACTGAACGCCGCAAGTTCAGCGAGTTCGGCCGCGAGTAGCACCAGTGACCTCGTTTACGAGGAGTTCGACGAGTCGGGGTACGGAGACATCTTCACGAACGCATGGCAACAGGGCACGTACGACGAGCGAGTGAGCGACCCCGTGAAAGACGGGAGTAACGCGCTCCGCGTCAGTTTCCCCGAGGGAAGCCACTACGGGATGGCCGCGATATACGACCCGGTGGATGCGGGTGACTTAGACTCCGAAACCACCGAACTGTACGCGAACGCGTGGGTGCGGTTCTCGTCGGGGTTCACCGGCCGGACCGGGAAACTTCCCGGTCCCGCGAACATCGAACCCGGCGGTGCGAAGGGCGGCGAACCCGCCGACGGGACGAACGGGTGGTCGGCCCGCGCGACCTTCGACGGTTCGCCGAGCAACGGGGTCAAAATCGGCTACTACACCTACCACATGGACCAAGGCGGAACGTACGGCGACCACTTCTGGGCGGCGACCGTTCCGACGGGCGAGTGGGTGAAGGTCGGCCAATACATCAAACTGAACTCGGTCGACGGCGGGTCGGCGAACGCCGACGGCCAACTCAAGATGTGGGTCAACGACGAGTTACAACTCGACAAGTCGGGGATGCGGTTCACCGAAGACCTCTCGCTCGGGTGTAACTACTGGTTCAACGCCTACTTCGGGGGCAGTTGGACCTCGCCACAGGACCAGTCGGTCTACTTCGACCGGTGGGCGCTCAGCGACACCGAGATGCCCGACATCTCCGGGGATGGGTCGTCCGGCGGCGGAGACACCACGCAGGGTACCCCCTTCGAACTCGTCGCCGACTCCGGCACCGAGGGTCTGACCTACGAGTTCACCGTCGAGGGGAACGTGGTCAAGAACACCTCGGCAGGCGACAACTCCGCGGAGGGCAACGACAGCGTGACCGACAACGGCGACGGCACGGTGACGGTCTCCGGGGCCGGAGGCAGTGGCTACGGCGACGCCTACTACGTTGACGGCACCATCACGTCGATGAAGATAGACGACAGCAAGTGGACGCTACGCTACGACGGACAGGAAGTGAGCGTCGCGGACCTCGTGCCGTCGAATCCCCCGACCGTCAAGAAGTTCGACGTGTCCAAGAGTAACCGACTCGGCGGTGACCGGATGTTCTCGGTCCGGTGGGCGGCGTCCGACGCGGACAAGGACCTCGACACAGTGGAAGTGGTCGTCAACGACGGGTCGGCCGACGTGAACTTCGCGGTAGAGGACGTGAGCGGCAAGCGAGCCTCCGGATGGGAACTCTTCCAGTTCCCCACCGGAAGCACCATGGACGTGCGACTCCGCGTGAAAGACTCGTCGGGCAACGTCACGAAGCGCTCGCAGTCGGTGTCGCTGTAGGCGAGGTCTCTCGCTACGAACCGGCGACACCGGAGGGCGGCGGCCGCGTTCGCGGCCGCCGCCCACCGTTACTTCGCTTCCCCCGCGACTGGCCGTCGGTCGCTCCGCTCCCGACGGCCGCCCACGGCGCTGGCGCGGCCGTTCGCCGCCGCGCCAGCGCGCACCGATGAGAAATTCAATTATTTCCTAAAGAAATATTTTGATTTGTTTCGCAACGATAGAGGTTGCTGACCGCGGCGGAGCGACCGTCAAGCGAGCGAAGCGAGCGGGGACTCCCGGGACCGGCCTACCGCGAGAGTTGGTCGATGCCGACCGTCCGGAGCGTCCGCCAGCCAGCGACTGCGGCCGCCAGCGTCCCGATGACCAGCGCGATGGCCGCGCCGAGAGCCAGCACCGACCCCGGTGCCTGCACCAGTCCCTCGAAGCCGACGATTTCGGCCGCGACGAAGTTCAGCGCGGCCACCGACGGCGGGGTGGCGACCACGCCGACCAGTCCGCCGACAGCGCCGAGCAGGACGCCTTGGGCGGCGACCATCCCGACCAGCGTCTTCGCGGAGACTCCGAGCGCGGTCAGCGCGGCGAGTTCCTCCTTCTGCTGGAACACGACGATGGAGAGGACGTTGAGCGTGAGCGCGAACCCCGCGACCACCGAGAGGAACACCAGCGCACCGCCGACCGCGATGACGACGGCGTTGTGCTGGAGGACCGAGCGCATCTGCTCGTCGTTCGTCCGAATCGTGTAGTCGGGGTACTCTCGCTGTAGCGTCTGCTCCATCGCGTTCCGGTTCGCACCGTCGGCCAGCGAGACGGTGACGAACGTCGCCTTGTCGGTGCCCGTCGTGCCGGTGACTTCTTGGAGTTCGCTCAGGTGGACCGTCGCGGTGGGCGCGCCCAAAAAGCTGGAGAACGTCGGCGAGATGCCGACCACGGTGAAGATGTGGTCGCGCGCGCTCTCGGCGGACCCGCCGACGTGGAGCGTGTCGCCGACGCCCACGTCGAACATCTCGGCCGTTCGGGAGTCGATGACGACCGAGTTGGTCATCGGTCCGTCGTAACTCCCCTCGGCGTAGTGAACGTCGGACTGCTCGAAGCCCGGTCCCTCCTCGATGCTGACGAACGGGCCGCCGCCGGGGACGCCCACGCCGACGAGCGTCTGCATCTCTCCGGAACCGTTGCCGACGTAGACGGCCCGGAACGCCATCGGAACCGCCGACTGCACCTGCTCGCGGGACTCGATGTCCCGGGCCACCTCGTGGGCGTCGAGGATTGACGTGCCGAACCCGCCGGGTCCCTCCGAGAGCGACCCGCCGGTCACCCAGAGGTCCCGGCCCGAGGCGTCGAACTTCTGCTGGCCGGTCTCGAACACGCCGTAGCCGAGGCTGGCGAGCAGGGTGGTCGAGAGGACCGCCACCGCGATGCCGACCACCGCGAGGACGGTCCGAGCGCGGTCGTGCCGGAGTTGGGCCGCCGCGACCGAAATCGCGACCCGGAGTCTGCTCATCGGTCCACCCCGCGGCGGCCCGGTTCCGGGCCGCCGCGACGAGCGGACTTCTTCGAAGTCGGCTCACCGAATCACCTCCGCGACCCCTTCGGTCCGACCCTCCATCGCCAGCAGGTAGGGCGCGACCAGCAGGCCGATGAGCGCCGAGACGACGAACCCGTAGCCCACCAGCAGGGGGTGGAAGTCAGCTATCGGCACGGGCGCGATTGCTCGCGTGGCGGCGTAGTTCGTCGCCGCCGTCGTGAGATACGCCAGCACGATGCCGAGCGCGCCGCCCGCGAGCGTGAGCGCGAGCGCCTGCACGACGAGCAAGAGCGCACGCGCGCGCCGCGAGAACCCGATTGCGGTCAGGGCGGCCAACTGCTCGCTGTCGGCCTCGACCTGCAACCCCTGCGTGGTCGCCACGAACAGGGTGCCGACCACGACGGCGATGAGCAGGGCCGCCAGCCCCATCGCCAGCGGGAGGTCCGAATCCACCGAGTTTTGAGCGGTGAACCCCGAACGAGTCACCGCGGTCGCCCCGGGGAACCGGCTTTCGAGCGCCGACCGGAGTCCGCCCGCGTTCGACTGGACTAGCAGTTGGTCGGCTTGGTCGCCCGACTGCGCGCCGGTGATGGTCTGCAACTCGCTCAGGTGCGTTATCATGACGGGCATCCCCGACAGTCCGGACTCGACGGCGGCGCTCTCGACGGCCGCGACCCGCAGTCCGCGACTCCCGGACCCCGAGACGGCCCCGCTGACCGAGAGGTTCGCCGACCGGTTCGCGCCCAACCGTTCTGCCGCGCCCGCCGAGAGGACGGCCTCGCCGGTCCACTCGCCGTGGTAGCTTCCGTTCGCGTAGTAGGGGTCGCCAGACGAGAGCGCCTCCGTCGGGAGTCCGGCCACCCGGTCGAGTTTCGGCGAAGGGACGACACCGACGCCGAGGACGTACTCGCTCGCGCCGCCGGAACTGACCTTCAGCACCGAGATTTGGACCGGGGTCGCGTACTCGATTCGCCGGTCGTCGTTGAGCGCGGCGCTCTTGTCGTGAACGTCACCGAGTTGGGCCGACGCGGTGGAGACGACCATCGTGGACGCGCCGCCCCCCTCCGGGACGACCCAGTAGTCCACGGCGTCACCCCGGACCGTCGTCCCTTGGACCAGACCGAGACCCGTCGCGGTGACGACCAGCATCAGCGCGACGGCGATGGCGACCCCGAGGACGCTGACCGCGGTCTGGCGCGGAGCGGTCTTGGTCGCCTTCGTCGCGGTTCGGCGGAGCGCGACCCCGACGAGACCGCTCCAGCGCGCGAGTCGGCGACTCACGCGCGGCCCCCCTCAGGCATCCGTCACCCGCCCGTCGCGGAGGCGAATCACTCGGCCGGTCCGAGCGAGCGCTTGCTCGTCGTGCGAGGCGAGGACGACGGCGCGGTCCTCGGCGAGGTCCGCGAGCAAGTCGAGGATGACCTCGCCGGTGTCGGTGTCGAGTTCGCCGGTCGGTTCGTCGGCGAACACGACGAAGGGGTCGCCCGCGAGAGCGCGCGCGACGGCGACTCGCTGTTGCTCGCCGCCGGACATCTCGCCGGGGCGATGGCTTTGGCGGTCGCCGAGTCCGACCCGTTCGAGCAGGTCCGCGGCCTCCTCGCGGCGCGCCGACTTGCCCATCCCGCGTTCGACCAGCGGGAGCGCGACGTTCGCCCGCGCCGACAGCGACGGGAGCAGGTGAAACCGCTGGAAGACGATGCCGACCCGTTCGAGTCGCAGGCGGGTGAGTTCCTTCTGTGAGAGGTCCGACACGTCCTCGCCCGCCAGCGTGACGGTGCCGCCGGTCGGCGCGTCGAGTCCCGACAGCAGGTGGATGAGCGTGGACTTGCCGCTCCCGCTCGGTCCCGACAGGCCGACGAACTCCCCGCGTTCGATGGTCAGCGACACGTCTTCGAGCGCCGTCACGGTCGGCCGGTCCGCGTCCGCGTCGTCGCCGAACGGGAACCACCCGCCGCCGCTTCCCCCTCGCTCGTACCTCCGCGTGACCTCCGAACACTCGACCACCGCCTCTCTCCGGTCCGATTCCTCCGTCGCTGTTCGTGTACTCGCGTCCATCAGTCCCCCCAGAACGGGAGTGAAGAACACGCCGACCCACTTATCGTTTCAGGCCGGTCGTCCACGAGAAAGGGTTAAATCAACGCTGAGCGGCGTTTCGGTCTTCGTCGGGCGCGTGCGCCCGGCGAGTCGTCTCGACGCTCGACGGCGGTGAGACGCCGCACTCTCAGCGGCGATGGGAGGTCGTACTCGACGCCGCCGGGGACCGGATGACGATGCGGCCGTAACTCTTGACCGTGACTTCGTAGCCGTGGTAGCCGAACGTCACACGACACTCCGGCGCGATACCGCTCGCGTTCGGACGGAACAGGTCGTCCAAGGCGTCCGGGTCCACCCCTTCGGCGTCGTACAGCGGTTCGAGGTCGGTCAGTCCGCATCCGGTCGTCTCGGCGATAGCGAGCGGAACGGCGATGCTCGGCGGGTTCGACGGGTAGTCGTACGTCACCCGATACGTGCCCGCGTCGGGGTCGGCAGTGAGT
This sequence comes from Halorussus caseinilyticus, assembly GCF_029338395.1. NCBI lineage: Archaea > Methanobacteriati > Methanobacteriota > Halobacteria > Halobacteriales > Haladaptataceae > Halorussus > Halorussus caseinilyticus. The sequence goes on along the minus strand of NZ_CP119810.1, from coordinate 324,227 downwards.
ATCTCACTGCTGTCTTCGGCGTTCATACAAGTACTTTCGGCGGGACACTCTTGAACGAGTGAGTCCGTCTCAAACGTCCCACCACGTAACGTCTGAATTACGGCGGCGTCCGCAAGTGTTACGCTTCTTACTCCGCCGTTGGACGCACGGAAAGGGGCGGAAACGTGGCGTTAGACTCGTTTTGAATTCGTCACGAGGTACGCGGTAGCACCGTCTTCGACGGACCACCGTTTCGACCGTCGCCACACCGTTTTTTCCGCTCGAAGCCGTCGAAGAGAGGGAGGGTGTGAAATGGGGACCAAAGACCAGTGGTACGAGAACGCGACGTTCTACGCAATCGACGTGGAGGCGTTCGCGGACGGAAACGGCGACGGGGTGGGCGACCTCCGCGGACTGACCGAGCGACTCGACTACCTCGAAAGTATCGGCGTCGATTGCGTGTGGCTCTTGCCGTTCTACCCGTCGCCGAACCGCGACAACGGGTACGACGTGAGCGACTACTACGGCGTGGGCGCCGAGTACGGCACGCTCGGGGACTTCGTGGAGTTCGTGCGCGAGGCCGACCGTCGGGGTATCCGGGTCATCGTGGACCTCGTGGTCAACCACACGTCCGACCAACATCCGTGGTTTCGGGCCGCACGGAGCGACCCCGACTCGAAGTACCGCGACTACTACATCTGGCGCGAGGACCTGCCCGAGAATCCCGACCCCCACCGCGGGCCGGTGTTTCCCGGCGAGGAAGACGCGGTGTGGAGTTACGACGAGGAGGCCGAGGCGTTCTACTACCACCGGTTCTACCACTATCAACCGGACCTGAACGTCGCCAACGACGACGTGCGCGAGGAGATTCGGAAAATCATGGGCTTCTGGCTCCAACTCGGCGTCTCGGGCTTCCGGGTGGACGCCGCAACGCTGATGATAGACAACAAGGGCGGTCTCGAATCGACGCGACTCGACGACCCCCACGGCGTCCTCCGGGACATGCGCCACTTCGTGGAACGCCGCGGCGACGACGCCATCCTCTTCGCGGAGGCCGACGACGCGCCCGAACACCTCGGAGAGTACTTCGGTACCACGACCGGCCGACGCCCAGACGAGGCCGAGGCACGCGAGGAACTCGGCGAGAGCGACGAGATGAACGTCCTGCTCAACTTCCTGCTCGACGCCTACCTCGTGTTGGCACTCGCCGAGGAGAAAGCCGAACCGATTCGGGAGGTGTTGGACCTGCTCCCGCCGCGACCGGCGGGCGGCCAGTGGGCCAACTTCCTCCGGAACTACGACGAACTCAACGTGGGGCGTCTCCCGCAGGACGACCAGCAGACGGTGTTCGAGGCGTTCGCGCCCGACGAGGGGATGCGAATCTACGGCCGGGGCATCCGCCGACGCCTCGCGCCGATGTTGGACGGCGACGGGGACCGCATCCGCCTCGCCTACAGTCTGCTGTTCTCGCTCCCCGGCACGCCGCTGGTGGTCTACGGCGACGAAATCGGGATGGGAGACGACTTGAACCTGCCGGGGCGGACCGCGGTCCGGACCCCGATGCAGTGGTCGGCGGACCGAAACGGCGGATTCTCGACGGCCGACCCCGAGGACCTCGTACGCCCCGTCGTCTCCGACGGCGAGTTCGGCTACGAGTCGGTCAACGTCGCCGACCAGCGCGGCGACCCCGATTCCCTGCTCCAGTGGTTCTCGCGCCTCAACCGCCTCCGCGGGGAGTGCCCCGAAATCGCCACCGGCGACTGGGCGGTGTTCGACACCGACGACCCCGCGGTGTTCGCCCACCGGATGGTCAGCGACCACGGACGAGTCGCCGCGGTCCACAACCTCGGCGACGACGACGCGACGGCGACTCTCGAACTCGACGGCGAACCGACTCGACTCTTCGGCGAAGCGGAGTTCGAGCGGGTCGAGTCGGAGGACAAGACCGATAAAGATGTCTCTCAGAAAGATAAAGATACGTCTAAGAACGATATAGGAGGTTATGGGAACGATAAAGAAGGCTCGGACGGGTGGCGCTTCGAGATGGGTCGGTACGGGTTCTGCTGGGTTCGGTTGGGGTGAGGCGGTTCGAGAACCCGCGTCGATGAGAGAGAGCGGGAGTCTATCCGCTTCGAGACCCGACCCTCACGCCGTCTCGCCCAACTCCTCTTCCAACAGCGCGACGTTGCGCTCGTTGGCCTTCCACACCGCGTCGATGAGCGTCCCGAGGACGGGAATCGACCCGAGAACCGCGTCAACGCCGACGTTGAACAGCATCTTCAGCACGGTGTCCCGCGACGCGCCCATCCGCGCGCCCTCGGCGACGATGTAGAGCGAGATGGCCGCAGAAACTGCGTCGCCGCCGACCGGCAGGATGCCGAGGATGGGGTCGAGTCCGATTTTGTAGTCGATTACCGGAAGCTCGATTGCCTCGTCGAGCAGGTCGGCGACGGCCCGGACGCGCTCCATGCCGGGCGGTTCGTCTTCGACCGAGACTTCGATTGGTTGCCCGTCTTCGTCTGGTCCGAGTTCCATAGAGAGACGGTGGTCCCACGCAGGCAAAGGTTTGCTGGCCTCGTCACGCTAGCAGTTTCAGAACGGGGCCGCCGATTCTACCGACACCGGAAGCGCTGGCCGAAATAGCTAAACCGACATCTGTCGGTACTGGTGCCATGACACGGGACGCGCCGAACGTCGTGTGGCTGACGCTCGAAAGCGTCAGAGCCGACCACACGCCGATGGGGGGATACGACCGGGACACCACGCCCGCGATTCGGCAGTTGGCCGAGGAAGACGATGCCACCGCCTTCGAGAACTGTTTCGCCCACTCGATGTGGACGCCAGCGTCCAGTGCCTCGATTTTCACCGGGACGTACCTCTCGGACCACGGCGTCGGGAAGGAGGGCACCGGAATGAGAAAGCTCCCGCCGGACCTGACGACCCTCCCGGCACTGCTCGCCGACGAGGGGTATCGCACCGCCTGCCTCTCGCCGAACGGTTACCTGAGTTCCGCCAACGGTCTCGACCGGGGGTTCGAGGACTTCTACTGGCTCTCGAAGAACCTCGGCGACGGCGGCGTCGCGGACCTGCTGAAGTACGGTCTCAACCTCGGGTCCCACGAGGGCCGACCCCTCAACGAGAAGACCCGCGCGCTGGCCAAGTACGCGCTCAACGTCCGGTCGCACGGGCCGGGGTTCACCCTCGACAGGAACCGGCACAACCTCTCGTACGTCACGACCGAGATGGCGAAGCAGTGGACCTCGAAGGCCGCGAACGGCGACGACCCCTTCTTCCTCTACGCCCACGTCGGCAACCCCCACCACCCCTACTGCCCGCCGCGGCGGGCGCGCGACCGGTTCCGCGACTCACTTCCCGTGCCGATGGACGAGGCGATAGCCCTCTCGCTCGACCTCTACGGGAGCGCCGACCGAATCCAGCGACTCAACGCCCACGGGAGCCAACTCACCCCCGAACAGTGGGAGACCATCGAGACACTCTACGACACCGAAATCAGCTACGCCGACGACTGCGTTCGGGAAATCGTCAACCACGTCCGGGCGCTCAACGGCGACACCATCGTCGTCGTCACGGCCGACCACGGCGAGTGCTTCGGCGAGTACGGACTCGTCGGCCACAACCTCGCGCTCCACGACGCGCTGACCCACGTTCCGCTGGTCGTCGCGGGCGCGGACCTCGACTGCGACGGCGACGAACTCGTCCAGCACGTGGACGTGACCCGAACGATTGCGAGCATCCTCGGGTGCGACCACGACCAGTTCCGCGGCTACGACCTCCGGACCGAGACGCGCGACTACTGCCTAAGCCAGCGCGGACGCGCCGACTTCGACGAGTTCTTCGCGGTGAATCCGGAGTTCAACACCGAACTTCTCCACGAACAGCCGTTCAGCGCGATTCGGACCCGCGAGTTCAAGTACCTCGAAAGCGAGGGGAAGTCCCAGCTCTTCGAACTCCCCGACGAGGAGACCGACGTGAGCGACGAGCAACCGGAGGCAGTCGAGGAACTGTCGGCCGTCGCCGACGACTGGGTGGACTGGACCGCGGCCGAAACCGACGAGGCGGAGTTCACCGACGAGATGAAAGAGCAGTTGGCTGACTTGGGGTATCTGTAGCGTCGGGCGTTGCGCTCTCTCGCTCTCACTCGCAGTCGCTCCGGCCGAAAAAGAGGCGGCGAGCGGAACTATCCTTCCGCGGTCGTGGTGTCCGAGTCCTGTCTCCGGTCCTCGACCGTGATGATGACAGTCTCGCCGAAGTCGTCGGTGAGGACGCCGAGGAAGGCTTGGCCCGGTTCGAGTCCGAGGTCGGACTTGCCGAGTTCGAACTGCACCTGTCGGGTCTCGCCGGGTTCGGCTTTCACCGTCTGTTGTGCCACGACGGTCCCGTCGATTCGGAGTTGGACCGTCTCGGTCACGGTCCGGTCGCTCGGGTTGCTAACCTCCGCGCCCACGACCAGTTGACTCCCGTTCAGGACCACAGTCTGGGGCGCGTCGAGCGCGGGCACCCGAAGCGACGGCTCTGCGGCGGTGGTCGTCTCGGTCGTCGTCTCGGTTTCAGTCAGTTCCTCCGTCGTCGTCTCGGTTTCAGTCGGTGTCGCAGTCGTCTCGGTCAGCACTTCGGTCGTCGTCTCGGTGGATTCCTCCGTCGTCGTCTCCGTCGGCGTGGTCGTCCGCTCGGGCAGGCGAGTCTCGACGCCCTTCGGCGCGGTCACGACGAACTCGACGTTCTGAATCGTCACGTCGCGGAAGACGAACTCGACGGTCTGGAGTTCGGACCGAGACACCTCCCCGTCGGCCGCGGCCTCGCCGAGACTCTCTTCGAGCGACGCGCCGCTCAGGAGTTTCGTGAGGTCCACGCGGACCGTCCGGTCGCTAATCGTGACGTTCTCCACGACGACCGTCCGGTCGGGTTCGTCTGCGCTCCCGACGATGAACGAGAACCCCTCGACGTTGGCGTTGTCGATTCGGAACGAAATCCGGCGTTCTTCGACCGGTTGCTCGGCCATCGTCGTGGTCGTCGTTTCGGTCGTCGTCTCTATCGTGGTCGTCTCGGTCGGTTCCTCGGTCGTCGTGGTCTCGGTTTCGGTCGTCGTCTCTATCGTGGTCGCCTCGGTCGTCGTTTCGGTCGGCGTCTCAATCGTAGTCGTCGTTTCGGTCGGCGTCTCAATCGTAGTCGTCGTTTCGGTCGGCGTCTCGGTTGTCGTTTCTGTCGTGGTCGTCGTTTCGGTCGGCGTCTCGGTTGTCGTTTCTGTCGTGGTCGTCGTTTCGGTCGGCGTCTCGGTTGTCGTTTCTGTCGTGGTCGTCGTTTCGGTCGGTGTCTCGGTTGTCGTTTCTGTCGTGGTCGTCGTTTCGGTCGGTGTCTCGGTTGTCGTTTCTGTCGTGGTCGTCGTTTCGGTCGGTGTCTCGGTTGTCGTTTCTGTCGTGGTCGTCGTTTCGGTCGGTGTCTCGGTTGTCGTTTCTGTCGTGGTCGTCGTTTCTGTCGGCGTCTCCGTCGTAGTCGTCTCGGTGGTCGTCTCCGTGGTAGTCGTTTCGGTCACTTCCTCGACGGTGACGAACGCCTCGTCCACGACGACCTGATTGTCCACCGTGTACGCGCCGTCGTCTTGACCCTGCGTCTCCACGAAGTCGAAGCTCTGGTTACCGTTCGTGTCCCGGTAGGCGAGCGCGAGGAGACGCTGGGACTCCTCGATTGGTTGGTCGAGCGTTACCTCGACGTTCTCGTGGGACCCGGCTTCGAGGTACTCCGAGGACCCGCGAACGCTGTCGAGGACCGACCCGTTCAGGAGGCTCCGGTCGTGGACGACGACGAATCCGCCCTCCGACAGACTCACCTGCGAGATGGTGACGACGGTGCCGCCGCTCGTCTGGTTCTCCAACGTGACCGACGTGTTGGTCGCTTGCGTCTCTCGCACCACCTCGCTCGGCGGCGACTGGACCGGCCCGGCGTCGGTCCCCGTCGCGGCGAAGGTAGTGGCTACACCCCCGAAAATCGTGGCTGTGGCTAACAGGATAGCCAAAGATGCGTGCTTACGGCTCATTGATTTCTCCCCCGCCAGACAGTCCACGACGATTGGTATAAATCCGCTGGCGGACGAAACGCGAGGTTTCAGGCCGCCACCCAGCGCGTTCGACGGGCCGCCTGTGCGCCCTACCGAAGTTAGACCGAGAGCTTTCGGCCGACCCATCGGGGAATCGCGGCGACGACTCGGAGACCCGGCGCGCCGTCGTAGGCCCAGACGCCGAAGACCACGAGCGCCAGCAGTCCCTCGACGGCGACGAACGAACTCAGCGAGAGTCCCCGGAGGTGGGCCGCGAAACTCGGTTCGGTCGCGTACTCGACGGCGGGCACGACCGGCCACGCGAGAAAGCCCAGCGAGTAGAAGTCGCCGGTCAGCGCGGGGTAGAGCGCGTCACCGAGCAGGTGTGAGAGGTAGCCGATGGCGAACGCAGTCGCCACGGCCGGGCGGTCGAACCGTCGGAGCAGGGCGTGGACGACGGCAATCACGACGGCGGCGCTCAGAAGCGAGTGGGCCAGCGACCGGCCGTTGGGAATTAGACCGAACGTCCACGCCAGCGGTTTGTCCACGAGGTCCGGAAACTGCGTGCCGAACGCCAGCGCGACGGTGGCGTAGCCGTCTGGCGCGCGGCGACTCCGGAGGTGGACGAAGGCGGTGTAAAGCAGGTAGCCGACCGCGAGATGTCCCCATGGCCACATGGGACGCTCTTGGAAACGCGACGGGTTAGTCCTTCGGGCGAGGTGCCTTCGGCCCGCGAACGCGGCCGACGGCCGCGTTCGATTCAGTCGTCCGTGCGGGTTCAATCGCCCGTGCGGTGTCTCGTGCGCGCAGTCCTGCGCGCACGAGACCGGAATAACCCAACGTGTCGGGCCGAGAGCTATTTACCGGTCGAAGTAGTCACCCCGCAGAGAACCATGAAAGCCGTCGTACTCGCCGCCGGAGAGGGAACCCGCCTGCGACCGCTGACCGACGAGAAGCCCAAGGGGATGGTCGAGATAGACGGGGAACCCATCCTGACACACTGCTTCGAGGAACTGAGGGCGCTCGGTGCCGACGAATTCGTGGTAGTCGTGGGCTACCGCAAGCAGGACATAATCAGCTACTACGGCGACGCGTTCGAGGGCGTCCCGATTACGTACTCCCACCAGCGCGAACAGAAGGGACTCGCCCACGCCCTCCTCACTGTCGAAGAACACGTCGAAGACGACTTCATGCTGATGTTGGGGGACAACGTGTTCGACGCGAACCTCGGCGACGTGGTGAAACGCCAGCGAGAGGACCGCGCGGACGCCGCGTTCCTCACCGAAGAAGTGCCCTACGAGGAGGCCGGACGCTACGGCGTCTGTGCGACCAACGACTACGGCGAGATTACCGACGTGGTAGAGAAACCCGAGAATCCGCCGTCGAACCTCGTGATGACCGGGTTCTACACGTTCACGCCCGCCATCTTCCACGCCTGTCACCTCGTCCAACCCTCCAATCGCGGCGAGTACGAAATCAGCGAGGCAATCGACCTGCTCATCCAGAGCGGACGCACCATCGACGCGATTCGGATGGACGGGTGGCGCGTGGACGTTGGCTACCCCGAGGACCGAAAGAAGGCCGAGCGTCTGCTCCGCGGCGAGGACGCAGACGGCGACGAGACCGAAACCGGCGGCGAATCCGAGTCCGGTTCCGCAGAGTTCTCGGCGGAGAGCGACTGAACCCCGGTCCACTCCCGAAGCGCGGGGCTACTCGGGGAGGACCTCCGACTGGGTGAACTCCCGGTCACAGCCCGTGCAGTAGTAGCGTCCGAGACCCCGTTTTCGAACGGGGGATTTCCGGCCGCAGTCCGGACACCCGATTTCCACGAGGAGCGTCATTCCGTCGTCGGTAAACGACGCGGAGCGACTTCAACGTGGTCCCGGCGGGAGCGCGGCGACGTTAGAGAATTGTATACTTGTGTTTAGACAACGTTTTTGATTGGTATACATAATATTATACGTCTCCAGTCGGACGAGCGCGGAACTGGCTCTGGAAGCGACCTGTCGAGTCGCGGTTACGCCGCCTTTATGAACGACCCTCGGACTCCACTATCCATGGGTCGGTGGGGCGAACTCGCTGGTCGGAGGCGTACCGGAACCGCGGACGAGCGACCGCCGTCGATAGAGGAGTTCCTCGAAACCAACCACCAGTTGTTCACGGTCATCGGCATCTTCGGCGCGCTCTCGGTCTACCTGATGAAGTTCCAGCAGTCCACCGCCACGTCCACCGGCGCGGTCGGTGCGGTCCTCCTGCTGTTTCTGCTCACGTCGGCCGTCGCGGTTCGGAACTCCTACCGTTGCACCGAACGAGCGCGCAGGCACGGCGACTACCTGCTGATATTCGGCTACGCCGTCTTCATGTACGCGTTCGTCACGCTCGTCGTCTCCGTCGTGTTGGTCATCCTCAGCAGGTACGCGCAGGGGGCCGAGAGCGTCCTCGGGTCGAGTTTCGTCTACGCGCTGGCGTTCGTCTACGTCCCGTTCGTCTTCGGGACCGACCGCCTCCGGGAGTTCGAGGGGACGACGCCGATGGCCGCCGGGGTCCGGTACGCGCCCCACCTCGCGGCCCTCGTGCTGGCCGGGTGGTACGCGATGCAGTGGTACCGCGGGGTCCCGCCGACGCTGAACCTCGGGAGCGCGGCCTACTCCATCGGCATCGCCCTCGGTCTAGTCGCCAACCACTTCGTCATCACCGCGGTTCTGGTCGGCGTGCTGTGGACCGCCGACGCCGCGGCGTCGGCGGTTCAGAACTAAACCGGAACGCCTCCGACCGCAAGACGGTTGGGTGTAGATTTCGAACCGTCAGTAAACATGAAATTCGAGGACAGAGTATGAGCGACTTCTCCAATCTTGAGGAAAAACACGCAGACAACCGCGAGGAGCGCATCCAGTTCATCAAGGAGTGGGCCGAATACGTCCGTACGCATCCCGACGACGAATGGGGCGAACAGGTGAACAAACTCGTCAATTCGCAAATTCGGGCCGCGCGCCGCGTCGAAGACGAACGACCCGACATGCACAGACTCCGCGAGGAGTCGCCACTATTGAATCCCGAGAAGCGTGACGAAGGCGACGACGCGAGAGACGACGACGCTTAGTAACTCCCGGCCATCCGGTCGATTTCGGGGTCGGTGAACACGTCCTTCTCGTCGTAACTCGGCGAGGAGAACTCCGAGACGACTGCGCCTTGCTCGCCCGCCACGAACCAGTGGCGGGTGTCCGGCGGAATCGTGTACTGGTCGCCGGGTTCGAGGTGAATCTCCTCGCTTGCGGTGTAGAACTCCTCGCGCATCGGCGGCGAGACCGACCAGCCGTCGCGGTCGGACGCCGACGCGTCGTCGGCGTCCTCGGTCTCTACGTACAGATAGACTTCGCCCGCGCGACACCGGAAGGTCTCGCGCTTGCCGGGGTAGTCGTCGAACGGCGGGTGGCGATGCTCCGGGCAGGTCTGGCCGGGGAACAACACGAGTTCCTTCGCACAGTAGCGGTCGTCGTTGACGTAGACCACGATTTCGGTCCCGACCGATTCGAGGTCCCCCAGTCCGTAGTCCACGACTTCCATCCCCGCACGCTCGTCGTCGGTGAGGACCACGCCCGCGTCCGCGAGCATGCTCGCGGCGCGCTCTCGGGCGCGCTCCCGTTCGGTCTCGCTGGTCACGCCGGAACTACGACCCCGAGAACAAAACGGTTGGCGACTCGGAGAGTCCCCGGTCCGGTCTCGTCTTCCCTCGCTTCTTCGTTGCCACTCGGCGTGCCCAACAATGTAGGTCCGAAACGTCGAAAATTCCGCTCCGAGTTTCGCGCCGACCGGCGCGAAACGAACTGTTATTCGAACAAGTCACCGTGTCGCGCCGCGAGGTCGGTGTACTCGCCCGACGAGTAGTCATCGAACGTCTCGGCGGCGTCCACGTCCGTCTCTTCGAGCGGCGTCACGCGCGCGGGCACTCCGCGGGCGAACGACTCGGGCGGAATCGCGTACTCGTCGGGGACGACGGTGCCGGACGCGACGATGCACCTCTCACCGACCGTCACGTCGGTGTTGACGGTGGCGTTGAACCCGACCAGCGCGCCGTCGCCGACTTCGGCGTCGTTCAGAACCGCGCCGTGGCCTACCATCACTCGGTCGCCGACCGTCGCCCCGTGCAGGACCGCGTTGTCGCCGACGTGGGACTGCTCGCCGATTCGGACCGGGGCCACGTCGCCGCGCAACACGACGCCCGGCCAGACGCTGGCGTCCGCCGCGACGGTCACGTCCCCGACGAGGGTCGCCTCCCTGCTCACGCGGGCGTCGTCGTGGACGGTCGGTTCGGTACCTTCGAAGTCGTAGCTACCCCCCATGACGGGGTAGACGGTATCATTCGCCAAAAGGATTCGTCGTGAAGAAATTCCTCAGCGTCGGAGAGACGACAGTTTACGAAGCCCCCGCCCGCTCGCGGCGCCGCGAGCGGGCGGGGTAGGCGCACGTCGGGTCGTACGTCTCGTCGAAGTCCACCCAGTCGCCGTCGTTCCGGTGGTCGTCGTGTTCGTGAAGCGCGAGGGCGAACCGGTAGTCCCCGACGATGGGGTCCCGCCGACAACCATTTGTCCGACGGCGTTGCCAATAGGCTACGGATGTACAAAGCCCAAATCTCCGACGGCGAGCAAATCGAGTGCGAGGACTACGAGGTCGGCGACAACGGCGTCGAACTCTACGACGCGGACGGCGAGTTCATGGCGTTCGTGCCGTTCACCCATCTGCTGTACGTCGGCAACGTCACCGAGAACGGCCAGATGGTGTGGTAGTCAGACGCGCTCGACCATCGCTTCCTCGCGGCTTCTGACCCGGACGGGTTCCGCGCGGTCGGCGAGGGCCACGGCGTCTTCGAGTTTGCTCGCGGTTTCGGCGTAGACGGTGAACAACTCGTCTCCCGCCGAAACCTCGTCGTCCACCCTCCGGGCGAGGGTCAGACCCGCGCGCTGGTCTTTCGGGGCACCGGCGCGGCGGCCGAGTTCGCTGACGAGGCGGTTGTCCACGTGGGTTACGACGCCCGAGCGGTCGGCTTCAATCGTCGCGCGTTCGTCGCCGGGCACGAGGTCCGCGAGCGTCACGTCGGGGTCGCCGCCCTGTGCGGCCACGATGTCGCGGAAGGCGGCCTCCGCGCGGCCGGATTCGAGAATTTCTGCGGCGTCGGCGTCCACGTCGCAGTCGTCGAGGAGAACTTCCGCGAGTCGGACGGCTTTGAGTCGCAGGTCCTCGGGACCGTCCCCGGCGAGGACTGCCAGCACGTCGCGCGCTTCGAGAACCGGGCCGATGCCGCGACCGATTGGTTCGTCGCCGGGCGAGACGGCGGGCGTGACCTCCATCCCGAGGTGGTCGCCGACGCGCTCGAAGTCGTCGGCGAGTTCGCGGGCCTCGGCGGTGCCGTCCACCTTCGACCCCTCGCCGTAGGGTACGTCCACGACGACGTGGGTCGAACCCGCGCAGTGTTTCTTCGAGAGGACCGACGCGATGAGTTGGCCGGTCGGGTCTAGCGAGAGGGGGTTCTCCGCGCGGATGATTTTGTCGTCCACGGGCGAGAGGTCCACCGCGCCGCCCCACACCAGACACCCGTTCGTCTCCGCTACGATGTCCCGAATCTCGCCGACGGAGAACTCGACGCCGCAGAAGACTTCCATCGTGTCGGCGGTTCCGGCGGGCGAGGTGACCGCCCGCGAGGAGGTCTTGGGAATCTTGACGCCCGCGGCGGCCACGATGGGCACGAGTATCGGCGAGACGCGATTGCCCGCCACGCCGCCGATGGAGTGTTTGTCGGCGACCACGGGGTCGTCCCACGAGATGTGGTCGCCGACTTCGGCCATCGCCTCGGTGAGGTGAGTGGTCTCGGCGTCGGACATGCCGTTCGAATAGACGCCCGAGACGTAGGCGGACAGTTCCACGTCGTTGAGTCGGTCGGCCTCGATGTCCCGGACGATGGCCCGAATCTCGTCGGCCTCCAGTTCCCGGTCGTCGAGTTTCTTGCGGACGTACCGGGCGGAGTTTGGTTTGGGCGCGTGGGTGACTTCGACCCGGCCCTCTACGTGCCCGAGTCGGCGCGTGACTCCGAGCGTCCCCGGCGCGACGAGTTCGTCGGTCATCTCCACGATACCGATAGTGGTCGTGCCGTCGGTGGTTATCTGCACCCGGTCTAAGGGGTGGACGCCCAACTCCTCGGCGTCCGCGCCGTTGAGCAGGACCGTCGGCAGATGAGTCCCGATGTCGATTTCGCTGGCGACCAGTTCCATGCCGGTCGTTCGACGCCAGCGCGTATAATCGTGGGGAAGCGACGCCGAGGCGGAGTAAGAAGTGGCGCCTCGGAAAGGTTTAGATTTGTTAAACACGTGTTTTTATTTTTGAGAACAATAATTCTATTTTGCCGTCCGCGCTTCGGCCCGCACGCGCTGGCACTCGCCAGCGCGTGCGGGCCGCTCGTCGGCCGATTCTTTCGGGCGCGGTTCCGCGGTCCGTCCCGCCGGGCGCGTTCGCCCCGTCCCGCCGCGTGCGGGCGCATCCGGTCGGTCGCCGGGCCGACCGGTCGGCCCGGCGACCGTTTCCCACGTTCCGTTACTCGGGTTAATCCCGGTTAATTCGGTTCGACTGGTCCCAAGAATCGAGCGCGTCTAAGGCCGCGGCGACCGGAGTACCCACCGATGAGTTCCGGACTGACCGAGGACGACCGAGAGCGCATCGAGGCGTTCTGCGAGACGCCGCCCTACGACCGCTCGCCCGAGGACCTGCGACCCGACCCGCAGTGCGCCGACGACGTTCGGTCGCCGGACGGCGAGTCCGACGGGTCGCTGGTCGCCGCGGTGTACCACCGCCTCCGGCGTCGGTTCTGACGCGGGACCGCGACTAGGTTTAAGCTCACTGCCACCGCCGCTCTACGGGGGGAACGATGTTTCAGGACCGAACCGACGCCGGACGACAGCTGTCCGACCTGCTCGACGACCGGGACGTGGAGGCCGACGTGGTGCTGGCGATACCGCGCGGCGGCCTACCGGTCGCGCGCCCGGTCGCGGACGCCCTCGGCGCACCGCTGGACGTGGTGGTCGCCTCGAAAATCGGCGCGCCGAACAACCCCGAACTCGCCATCGGCGCGGTGGCCAGCGACGGGTCGCTCTGGCGCAACGAGAACCTCATCGACCGACTCGGCGTCGAAGACGCGTACGTCGAACGAGAGCGCGATTCGGAGGCCGCGGCCGCGCGCGAGAAACTCGAACGCTATCGGGGCACGGCCGACCTGCCCGACGTGGCCGAAAAGCGCGTGGTCGTCGTGGACGACGGACTCGCCACGGGCGCGACCACAATCGCGGCGCTCCGGCAAGTCCGCGCGGCGGGCGCGAGCCACGTCGTCCTCGCAGTGCCCGTCGGGTCGCCCGACTCGGTGGAGCGACTCCGAACCGAGGTCGACGACGTGATAGCCATCGAGACGCCGCCCCACTTCAGCGCCGTCGGCCAGTTCTACCGGTCGTTCGACCAAGTGACCGACGAGCAAGCGATGGCGTACCTCGAAGACTGACCGGTCGGAACTCTCCTCGCGGCCGGGGACCGACTCGGAGCGCTCGCGTTCACACGAAGGCGCTATTTTTAATCGGTTTCGCCTCCCGACGCCGAGAACCCGGCGATTTCCAGAAATGAAATTGTTCTCTTATCGCAATACTGTTCGGAAATCGCCGTAGCCCCTCGAAATCGGCTATCGGCGCTCGAAAGCCGACTTTATCGGATGGTAGACCGTTCCGTTTCGTCTCATCTTTCGGCCGGAATTGCCGCGTCTGCGTGCAAACATCCCACACGATAGCGAAATATTTAAGTACTTGTCGGCCTAACTGTTGGTTAGGAAGCGAGGCTCCGGAGATTCTTTTGGTTCTCTCCCCTCCCTGTGCCTCACCCATCCATCCAATCATGACGAGTACACGCATCCAGAGCTACGACGAACAGACCGACGTAACCGAACGAACCGAGGAGACCGAACGAGCCGAGACCGAACGCGAAGACGAACAGGTGTGCCCCGAGTGCGGCGGCAACCTCGCCACCAGCGACAGCGAAACCGTCTGCGAGGAGTGCGGTCTCGTAGTAGAGGAGGACAACGTGGACCGCGGACCGGAGTGGCGGGCGTTCGACTCGAAGGAGAAAGACGAGAAGAGTCGGGTCGGCGCACCCACGACCAAGATGATGCACGACAAGGGTCTCTCGACCAACATCGGCTGGCAGAACAAAGACGCCTACGGCAAGTCGCTCGGTAGCCGCCAGCGCCAGAAGATGCAACGCCTGCGCAAGTGGAACGAGCGATTCCGCACCCGCGACTCCAAGGAGCGCAACCTCAAGCAGGCGCTCGGCGAAATCGACCGCATGGCCTCCGCGCTCGGTCTCCCCGAGGACGTGCGCGAGACCGCATCGGTCATCTACCGGCGGGCGCTCGACGAGGACCTCCTGCCGGGCCGGTCCATCGAAGGCGTCGCCACCGCCGCGCTCTACGCCGCGGCGCGCCAGACCGGGACGCCCCGGTCTATCGACGAGGTAGCCAACGTCAGCCGAATCGACGAGATGGAGTTCAAGCGGACCTATCGCTACATCGTCCGGGAGTTGAACCTCCAGATTCAGCCCGCAGACCCCGAAGACTACGTGGCGCGGTTCGCCAGCGAACTCGGCATCTCCGACGAGTCCGAGCGCCGCGCCCGCGAACTCCTCCGCAACGCCAAGCGGCAGGGTCTCCACAGCGGGAAGTCCCCGGTGGGTCTCGCGGCCGCCGCGGTGTACGCCGGACCGCTCCTGACCAACGAGAAGGTGACCCAAGCCGAGGTCAGCGAAGTCGCGCAGGTCAGCGAAGTCACGATTCGGAACCGCTACCACGAGTTGCTGGAGGCCTCAGAAAGCGGCGCAGCAGCGGCCTAATTCGGTTTTTCGCGTCCGGCGTGGTGACTCCGAGTGAGACTACCGGCGACACCTATTTTCACCTCCCCGCCGTACCCCTTTCGGGGAATACCCATGCCCGGAAAGAAACTCCTGATGATAGTCGGCGACTTCGGCGAGGACTACGAAATCATGGTACCGTTTCAGGCCCTGCAAGCCGTGGGTCACGAGGTAGACGCGGTGTGCCCCGAGAAATCCGAGGGCGAGACCGTCAAAACCGCGGTCCACGACTTCCGGGGCGACCAGACGTACGTCGAGTCGCGGGGTCACGACTTCCAGTTGACCGCCTCGATGGACGAGGTAGACCCGGCCGACTACGACGGACTGGTCCTTCCCGGCGGGCGCGCGCCGGAGTACCTCCGGACCCACGACGAGGTGCTTTCGGTGGTCCGGCACTTCTTCGAGGAGGACAAACCGGTCGCCGCAATCTGTCACGCGGCCCAGATTCTTGCCGCCGCGGACGTTATCGAGGGCCGGACCTGTTCGGCGTACTCCGCGCTGGAGTCCGACGTGGAGGGCGCGGGCGGCACCTACTACGACGGCGTGACGACCGACGGGAACCTCGTGACGGGCCGCGACTGGGGCGACCACGTAGAGTGGATTTCCCAGTTCCTCGACGTGTTGGGGACCGAGATTCACCACGGCGAGTCGGCGCAGGCCGAACCCGCCGAGGACTGAGCGAGTTCGAGACCGGACCGCGCTCGTCCGAGGGCGCTTCTACTCGGCGTCGTCGGCCTGCACCGTGAGGACGGGGGCCTCGGAGAGGCGGACGACCTTTTCGGTGACGCTCCCGAGGAGGTAGCGGTCGATGCCGGTCCGGCCGTGAGTCCCCATCACCACGAGGTCCACGTCGTGGGCGGCGGCGTAGTCGAGGATGGCCCGGTGGGGTACACCCGGCACCACGCTCGTCTCGACGCGCGAGACGCCCGCGTCCTCGACCCGTTCCGCCGCACCGTCGGTGACGCTCTCGCCGTAGCGGTCGAGTTTCTCCTCGACCGGCGCGGCATCGACTTCGGCCGGGACCGACGCCACGTCCACCACGAACACGAGGTGGACCGCGGCGTCGTAGGTGTCTGCGTGGCCGACGGCGTGTTCGAGGGCGCGACTCGACTGCTCGCTTCCGTCGATTGGGACCAGAATGCTGTCGTACATATCTCACGCTTCGCGGGGACCGAACGCAAAAGGGTGGGGCGATTCCCGACGTTCGGGAACCGGCATGCGCCAAACCTTTGCGAGTCGGCGTCGTGAGTCACGACGATGGCATCAGTTCGCCGAATCGTCGCCGACGTGTTGAAACCTCACGACCCCTCGCTCGCGGAGTTCGCCCGACGGATGTCGGACGTAGAGGGCGTGGCGGGCGCGAACGCGACGCTCATCGAACTCGACAAGGAGGTCCAGAACGTGAAACTCACCGTCGAAGGCGACGACATCTCGGAGGACCGACTCGAAGCGGCCATCGAGAACGTCGGGGGAAGCCTCCACTCGATAGACGAGGTGGCGTGCGGCGAATACGTCGTCGAAGAGCGACGGACGCCGCAGGATTAGCGTGGCGTCGATTCGTCGCTTCCTCGACCTGCTTGGGCGCGAGGACGTGCGTTCGATTTCCCGTCGGTACTTCATCTCGAACGGGTTCGACGGGACCCTGACCAGCATCGGCGTCGTCATCGGTGCGGTCCTCTCGGGGGTCCCCGACGGTCTCACGGTGGTCAAAATCGGCGTCGGCGCGGCGGTTGGTCTGGGCACCTCGGGCGTCTGGAGCGTCTGGGAAATCGAGCGCGCCGAGACCAGAGCCGAGATTCGCCGGACCGAGCGCGCGATGCTGACAGACTTGGACGACACCCAGTTCGAGCGCAAACAGCAGGGTGCCCGGACGGTTCACGCGATAGCCAGCGGTCTCGGTCCCCTCATCGGGATTTTGCTCCCGCTACTCCCGTTCTTCTTCGAGGGCGTCCTGTTGACCCTCTGGCAGGCCGCCGCCGTCGCAGTCGCACTCGGAGTGGGTCTGCTGGCCTCGTTCGGCGCGTACATGGGCCGGATGTCGGGCCAGCGGTGGTACGTCGCCGCGTTCCGGATGGGACTCGCGGGTCTCGTCGTGGCGGCCATCAACATCTTCCTGCCGGGGTGAGGAGAATCGACGATACGATTCTAAATACGTCCGAGAGCAATATTATCCTGTTTCTGACGCGCAAATACATTTCTTTCAGGTAGTCGTGTGCGTCTCGAATCGCGTTCCGCAATTCGAGACGCGCGACGGCGGGCCGACCAACTCCAGAACGCGCTCGGTGGAAGGGACCACGGGATGCGCTCGACCGACAACCGAGGGTGGCGAAGCCGATAGCCCCGACGCGACGGACTGCCGCGACGCCCGTCGTCTACGACTCCTCGTCTCCGCGCACCGTCAGCACCGGCACGTCCGACTTCCGGACCACGCGCTCGGTGACACTGCCGAGGAGGTAGCGGTCGATGCCGGTCCGCCCGTGGGTGCCCATCACCACGAGGTCCGCGTCGTGGTCGGCGGCGTAGTCGAGGATGGCCCGGTAGGGGACGCCCTCGGCGACTCGGGTCTCGACGCGCGAGACGCCCGCCGACTCCGCTCGCTCGCGGAGTCGCCTCGTAATCTTCCGGCCGCTCTCTTCGAGTTTGTCCACCACGGTCACGGCGTCGAACTCGCCCGCCAAGGCCGACACGTCAACGACGTAGAGGACGTGGAGTTCGGCGTCGTAGGTCGCCGCGAGGTCCAGCGCCTGTTCGAACGCGCGTTCTGCCGGGTCGCTCCCGTCGGTCGGGACGAGGATGCGGTCGTACATATCGCTCCGTTCGCCGTCGTCTGACAAGAGCGCTCCGGCGCTTCCGGGAGGGGTGAACCCGCCGTTACGTATTTTCGACCGTCCGTGGTAGGACCGCACATGAAGTACGACGACTTCATGGGAGCAGTCCAGCACCGACTCGAACTGCCCGACACCGGGCGGACGGTCCGCGCGACCCGCGCGGTCCTCCAGTCGCTCGGCGAGCGATTGCAGGAAGGCGAGGCCGCGGACCTCGCGGGACCGCTCCCGATGGAGGTGGACTACTACCTCGAATCGGCCGACTCCGGACAGCGATTCGACTACGACGAGTTCGTCGGGCGCGTGGCCGACCGCGCTAACGTCGAACGCGCCGACGCCGCCTACTACGGGAAGGTCGTGGTCGGACTCGTCAGCGAGTTGGTTCCCGCCGGAGAAATCGAGCAGGTCCGCGCGCAACTCCCCGAGGACTACGACGACCTGTTCGACCTGATGGACGCCGAGGAAGTAGAGGAGTGAGAGACCGGCGACGAACCCGAGGCGTGTCCCGCGGTCAGTCGGCCCCGACGGGGCCGACGACACCGCGTGACCGCCGGACGAGGACCGCCAGTGTGACGACCAGCAACCCCGCCCCGACCACGAACGGCGTCCAGAACGCGACCACGTAGAGCGCCGCCATGACCGGCGGACCGACCGTCCGTCCGAGACTCCCCGCTCCCTGCGTGAGACCGAAGGCGCTCCCCTGCACCGCCGCGCCCGCGGCCTTCGAGACGAGCGTAGTCAGCGACACCGAGAGGAGCGCGTTCCCGAGCGAGAGTCCCGGCAGAACGAGGACGAGCGCGAGGAGTTCGCGGGTCAGGAACGGCGGGCCGACCGCTCCGCCGAGTGCCGGAAAGAGCGTCCGGCCGAGTACCGGTGAGAACGGAAGCGCCGCGAGTGACACGAGCAGGAGGGCCGCACCTGCCACCGCGAGCGACGAGTCCGGGTAGCGCCGCGAGAGTCGCCCGACGAGGACGCCCTGAAACGCGACGCCGAGGACGCCGATGTACGTCAGGAGGAGGGCCGTCTCGCTGGCACCGAAGCCGAACTGGTCGGCCGCGAACGGGATGAACATCACCTGTACGCCCGAGAACGCGACCGAGAGCAGGAAGAACGCCACCACCAGTCCCCGGAGCGCGTCGTCGGCGAGCGCGTTCCGGAAGGTCTCGACCCATCCGACCACCGCTCGGGTCGCCTCGGTGGTCTCCCGTCGGACGCTCGACTCTTCGAGGAACAGGACCGTGAAGCCGAAGTTCAGGAGACTCAGCCCCGCGGCGGCGAAACTCGGGAGGGAGAACCGAGTCGCCGGAATCGCGGCCGGGAGTACGTCGCGGGCGAGCGCCACCACGGGGTCGCTGGCGAAAAAGCCGCCGAGCGCCGGGCCGAAGACGAACCCGAGACCGAACGCCGCGCCGACGAGACCGAACGCGCCCGCCCGTCGCTCCGGCGGCGTCACGTCCGCGACGTAGGCTTGCGCGGCCGCGAGGTTGCCGCCCATCGCACCCGCGAGCATCCGGGAGGCGAACAGCACCCAGACGGTCCCGGCGAGTCCGAAGACGGTCCACGCGACGACGCTCCCCAGAATCGAGACGAGGAGGACTGGTCGCCGCCCGCGGCGGTCCGAGAGCGAACCGAGCGCCGGGGCGAACGCGAACTGCATCGCCGAGTAGGACGCCGCGAGCAGGCCGATATACACGTCGCTGACGCCGAAACTGCGGACGTAGAACGGGAGAATCGGAATAATGATGCCGAACCCGAGTAGGTCGAGAAACACCACGGCGACGACCGTCGCCAGCGCGCGCCGCGGATGTGCGAGGTTCGCAACGTCGGCGGTCCCGGCTCTGGGGGTACTCATCAGACGACCAGTCGGTTCGAGAGCCAGACGGTTAAATCACGTCGAACCGCGGCAGTAGAGTCACCGTCGGGAAATCGGACTGACCGCGCTTACAGGGTCATCTGCATCTCCGACATCTGGACGAACGCCGTCTCGTACCCCTCGTGGCGCGAGACCTGCGGCGGCGCGTCCACCGTCACCGTGAGCTGGTCGCCCGACTCCACGCCGTCAACCGCCGCGCCGTAGTGGTAGCCGAGTTCGGGGTCTACCGCGGGTCGGAGGATGTCGTCGTAGACCGCCGACCCGTCGCGGTTCAGGGTCGCCGACAGCGACATGAACGGCAGGGGGTAGCGGTTGTACGGCGTCCGGGCCGACACCGCGAGGTAGGACTTGCCGTCGGCGACGAAGTGGGGCGTCTCGTCGGGCGAGAACGCCACGAAGTTGGCGTCGCCCGTGGACCCCTCGCCGAGGACGCCCGGCAGGTCTCCGGACTCGGGGACCTGCGCGATGGGCATCTTCATGTCCATCGGTTCGATTGCGCCCGCCGTGCCCTTCTTGTCGGGGAGGTTCTCGTACGAGATGTTACCCAGTTTGTCGCGGGTGTGTTCGAACTCCACCTCGAAGGTGGTCTGTTCGCCGAACGCGCCCTGCAGGTCGCCCATCCGACGGGCCTGCATCGCGCCTATCGAGAGTTCCGCGGTGTAGGTGCCGTCACCGTCGAGTTCCACGTTGTCGCCGAAGTGATACCCCATGTTCTGGGAGAGCATCGGCCAGAGGCTCCGGGAATCGACCTCGTTGCCGTCCTTCAGAATTTTCGCCGAGACGTTCGCGGTCGGGAGAACGGTCTTGGTCTGCTTGTCCCAAATCGTCGCCATCAGGTGGGCGGTCACGTCCTCGCCGACCTGTGCGAGGTTGGTGTCGGTGCCCGTAATCGTCCAGAAGGCGTGGGGTGCGCTGTACATCAGGCCCGCCTTGTAGCGGCCCGACCCGCCCATGCCGACCATCTTCATCCCGTCGATGTGAGAGGGGTAGTAGACTTTCTTCCCTCGGTCGGCGACAGTAGTGAACTGCCCGGACGACGATTCGGTTTCCAGCATTCCGGTGCATCCTGCGAAACCAGCGAGACCGAGCGGTGCGCTGGCACGAAGGAAGTCGCGTCGTTGCATTAGTAGACACATGCGGGAGGGGAAAAATACGGGTTCTGGTTCGGGCGTCGAAAAGGCGACCACGGACGACAGAGCTTTCGGCACGTTTCGCCGTTATCACCGATAACAAAGACCGACGAGCCATAAATCGTCGCCCACGGGACGTTATTGGTACAAACTAAATCTATAAAATAAAAATTATTTAAGAGAAAGATTTATATTAAAATTTATTCAAAAAGAACTATGACCTCGGATATTCACACAATCCGTTCCAAAGAGCAGTGTACGACCATAGACGACGAGACGTTCTCGACGGTCGAACGCCTGATTCTCACGCACGACGGGACCGTGATGCGACTGCTCGAAACGCTCACCGGGCAGTCGGTCGATGTGGACATCGTTACGCGAACCGTCCGCGAGGACATGCTCTATCGACACGTGAAGCTAAAACCGCCCGGCGACTCCGAACCGCTGGCGTGGGCCGAATCCGAAGTCGATTTGGCGAGTCTCGACGCCGAGTACGCCGACGAACTCCGCGAGGGGAACGTCGGTATCGGGAAGTTGTTCCGGGAACAGCGTTCCGAGACGTTCCGGGAACTCGTGGACGTGGGTCTCGTGACCGCCGACGACCGACGCCCCTCGTTCGTCGAACCCGACGCGGAAGTGCTGTTCGAGCGAACCTACGACATCTACCACGACGACACCGACATCATGACGATTACCGAGTACTTCCCGAAGGGCGAGTTCGAGCAGTTCCTCCCGTAGCGGTGCCGTCGGAGAGTCGCCCCGCGGCCTCCGTCTCGGCGCGGAACGACCGAACGACCAGAACGCCTAAAAACGTTCTTTTCGAATTAGTTGCTATGTCAGAGAAGGCGGAAAAATCACCGGTCGTCGTGGCTGGCGCTGGTCCGACCGGGATGACCGCGGCGCTCGCGCTCCGGGCCCGCGGCGTCCCGACGACGATTGTAGAGGCCGACTCCGAGGACCGGAACCGGGACGGCACTCGCGCGATATACGTCCACGGTTCGACGCTCCGGACCCTCGAACGCATCGACCCCGGACTCGGCAAGCGGCTGGTCGAGAGGGGTCTCGTCTGGCCGACGCGACGGACGCTCTGGCGCGGCGAGGAAGTGTTCTCGCGGACGTACGACGACCCCGGCGGGTCGGGCGACATCCCCCACTTCACCAGTCTGCCCCAGACCGACACGGAGACGTTCCTCCGGGACGCACTCGAAGAGAACGGCGTCGAAATCCAATGGGACTCGGCGGTCGAACGCGTCGAATCCGGTCCCGACGGCGTTCGCCTCGAAACCGCGGGCGGCGACGTGTGGGAGACGGAGTACCTCGTCGGTGCCGACGGTGCCGGTTCGACGGTCCGAAACGAAATCGGCGTGGACTTCCGGGGAAGCCAATCCGAGAACTCCTTCGTCATCGTGGATGTCGAAGAGACGCCCGAGAACCCCCTGCCGAACGAACGGGTGTTCCACTACGAGCATCCCGGCGTTGGCGGGCGAAACGTGCTGGTCGTCCCGTTCACGGGCGGGTGGCGCGTGGACATCCAGTGCAAGGAGTCCGACGACCCGGACCGACTCTGTAGCGAGGAGGTCCTCGGCGAGATGATAGCCAGAATCCTCGGCGAGCGATACCGGTCGCGGGTGTCGTGGGTCTCGGAGTACAAGTTCAAGCAGGTGACGGCGAACTCGTTCGTGGACGACCACCGGCGCGTCCTGTTGGCGGGAGAGGCCGCCCACCTGTTCGCGCCCTACGGCGCGCGAGGGATGAACTCGGGGGTCGCCGACGCCGACGAAGCGGCGTCGGCCATCGCGGTGGCGAACCGCGCGGAGACCGAACCGGTCGCGCGCGCCGAAGTCGAACTGTACGCCGCGCGACGGCAGAAGGCCGCCGAGTTCAACAAGGACGCCGCGGGACAGGCCCTGAAACACCTCCGGGACGACAGTATCGTGACGAGGACCAAGAAAGCCGCCGCCGCGAAACTAGCCGACTACTGGGAGGACGCGGGCGAGTGGCTAGACGACGCCCCTTACGGACCCCACGGTAGCCCCCCGATTACGAGCATCGGCCAGTACTGACCCGCCTCGCGCGAAGACTCGGAACATCGAGCGGTCGGCGTCCGTCGTCGCCGACGACGGACGCCGACGTGACGAGACCGGTTAGAGGACCGCCGGAACGCTCGCGCCGACTGCGAACAGCACCGAGTAGAGCGTGGTCAGGTGTCCCTCGCGGACCAGCGCCCGGTTCAGCACCTCGTCGGTGTTGTTCAGCACCTGTCGGGTAACGCTGACCGCGTAGGGAATCGACGCGAGGGGGAGGAGGACCCAGATTTCGAAGCCGTAGTTCGCCCACAGTACGACGGGCGCGAGGTAGACGAGTCCGAGCATCGCCACGAACTCCGCGCGACTGAAGCCGTAACCGAATCGGACCGGCATCGTCCGCTTGCCCGCCTCCATGTCGGTCTCCCGGTCGCGCATGTTGTTGATAATCATCATCGCGGTGGCGAGACCCGCGGGTGCCAGACTAGCGACGAACGCCTCCATCGGGACGGTGCCCGCCGGGATTTCGACGGGGAACGCGCCGACGCCCGCCGACTTGACCGCCATCAGGTAGTAGGTCGCACCCGCGGGGAACACGCCGAAGACCCAGAAGATAGCCAAGTCGCCGAGTCCGTTGTCGGCGTAGTAGACAGGCGGTCCGGCGTAGAGGAACCCAGTCACCGCGAGGAAGACGCCGGTGACGAGCATCGGGACCCCGCCGACGTAGACGGGGTAGATGCCCGCGATAAACGTCAGCGCGTAGACGACCCAGATGCCCTGTTTGACGTGTTCGGCCGGGAGCAGTCCCGCTTGGGTGACGCGGGTGAATCCCTCCCTGTCGTCGGTGTCGATGCCTCGGATGGCGTCGTAGTAGTCGTTGACGAAGTGGGTACCCTGCTGGTTGAGTAGCATCGCAACGAGCGAGGCCACCGCGAGTTCGAGGACGAAGATACCTTCGTGGACGGCCAACCCCGCGCCGACGAGAATCGGCGACACGCCGACCGGTACCGTCATCGGCCGAGTAGCCAGCAACCACGCTTTCGTCCGCGATACTTTGTCTACGTCGGTAGTTTCCATACTAATCTAATGTATGATATTTACACTTAAATTTATCTATAGAAATAATAAGATAATAATAAATGGTAGGAGCAAACAAATCTTCGAGACGAATCGCGTCGAACGAGTGTCGAGAGAGGACGGAGCGAGTGCCACTCGGTGGACGAGAGGACCACCCGTGTAAAACATACAATATTTAAGTTCCGGAATAAAACAGGGGAATCGAAATGACGAAACTCACGCAGAATCCACGCTCGAACGTCGAACGCCGAACCGACGCGGACCGCGAAGAGGGGGTCCGCCGATGAGTGTCGTCGGCACCGCGGTTCTCGGTATCAAGGGACTGCTCGGGATTGCGAT